>CAYFQS010000167.1:2386-6343 GCA_964345245.1 uncultured Planctomycetaceae bacterium
CGGCGATGGTTCAGCGAATGATCCGCGCCCCGCCGCCGCCGGCGACGCGCTTCAGCTCCTCGAGGGTGATCTGGCTCGTATCGCCCCGCGTGGTCTGCAACATCGCGCCGTGGGCGGTGCCGAGGTTCACCGCTTCCTGCGGGGTCATGCCGGTGAGGAACCCGTAGATGAACCCGCTGGCGAAGCCGTCGCCGCCGCCCACGCGGTCCTCGATGATCAGCCGGTCGAACTGCGGGCCCTGGAAGAATTCATCGGTCTCGGCCCAGTACAGGATCGCGGACCAGTTGTTCTCACTCGCCGAGATCACCTCGCGGAGCGTGGTGCCGATGACCTTGAGGTTCGGGTTGTCCTTCGCCACGCGACGGACCATGTCCTTGTAGGCCTCGATGGGCAGCTTCTCCCCGCCTTCCACGTCAGCGCCTTCGACCTCGTAGCCGAGCACCTGCTGAAAGTCTTCTTCATTGCCGATCAGGCAGTCGATGTACTTGACGAGGGGGCGGGTGGTTTCGATCGCCTGTTCGCTCGACCAGAGCTTGGAGCGGAAGTTGAGGTCGTAGCTGACGACGGTGCCGGCTTCGTGGGCGGCCCGGAGCATCTCGGCCGCGACGCCCCGGGTGCCTTCGCTGAGGCAGGTGAAGATGCCGCCGCTGTGCAGCCAGCGCACGCCGCGGTCGGAGAAGATCGCCTTCCAGTCCACCTCGCCCGGCTGCATCCTCGACGTCGCCGAGTGACCGCGGTCGTACATGGTCACGCTCGCCCGCGGCCCGACGCCGACTTCGGTGAAGTTCAGCCCGATGCGGGCCTCGCGCCCCACGCCGTCGTACGGCCGCATGACCACGTGCGACGTATCCATGTCCACCGCCCGGGCGTGGTTGAGGATGATGCGCCCGACGGAATTGTCCACCAGCCCGCCGACCCAGCCGGTGCGCATGCCGTAGCGGCTGAGGGCGTAGGCGACGTTGTACTCCCCGCCGCCGACCCAGACTTCCATGAGCTGGGCGAACTCGACGCGACCCGCCCCCTGCGGGCTCAGGCGCACCATGCACTCGCCGACGCTGAGTTGATCGAGTTCACATTCCGACTCGGGCCGAATCTTCAATGCCATCGCCGAGACCTTTCGTTTCGCGGGGGGTTGCCGAGCCCGCGATTATATCGAACCCGCCCCGCCCCGAAAGCCCGCCGACGCGGTTGAACCGCCGAGGCGCAGAGAAACTCAGCAAGAGCGGTGCACCGGGTAGGGTGGCGCTGAGCGAGGCCGCGAGCGAAGCCCACCACGCAGCTCAAAGGAAGCCACGCGTGCGTCAGACCACACACTCCGCGGCGGTTGCCTGGTCAACGGTTCCGTGCCCCGGATTGGGTTACCATGCGGGCATGAACATCATCCTCATGGGCTATCGCGGGTGTGGGAAGACGACGATCGGCAAGAAGCTGGCGGCCCAGCTCTGGAAGGAATTCGTCGACGTCGACGTCATGTGCTGCAAACGGTTCGGCAGCGATTCGATCGCGGCGATCTGGGACGAGCACGGGGAGCCGGCTTGGCGGGCGATGGAGATCGAGGTCTTGCGGGAGTTGCTCGGGCGGGCCGATCACGTGATCGGCCTCGGCAGCGGCACGCCGATGCAGCCCGCGGCCCGCGAGGCGATCGCCGCGGCCGACCACGCCCGGCGAATCTACCTGAAGTGCGAAGTCGAGGAACTCGCCCGGCGGATTCAGGCCGACCACCGCACCGCCGCCACGCGGCCGGCGCTGACCGGGCACGGCGGAAGCATCGACGAAATCCGCGAGGTCCTCGCCGAACGCGAGCCGGTCTACGAGCAGCTCGCCGACTGCGTGTTCGACGTGACACATCTCGACGTCCCCGACGCCACACGACACGTGATCCGGCGTTGTTTGTGAACGACGCCGAACACCGGCGAATTCACCGGCAGGTCGCCGCGAAGCGCCGACGCCGCCCCGATTCGACGCTTCTCCCCCGGCCGCTCGCGGCCGAACGGCGGAGGGCCGGTTGCGAAATCCGGCATGCGCCCATCCGAACCGGGTCGGCCGGTTTCGATTTGACCGGCGCGGAATCGGGCGTCATATTGTCTATACGCCGCTCGGGGGCGGTCTCCGGGCAGGCAACCGCTTCCAGCAGGCCGAAACGGAGGGTTCGGATGGGCAAATGGGGCGGTTCACATGCCCATTCGGCGGGCGGGTAAACCTCAAAGTCGCCCTCTCTTCCCTGACCCTTCAAATCCAAACAGCCCCCGCCCCCAGCCCGCCTGGAATCAAAATTCCCGCCAGTTATAAAGTCGGGGGCTTACCTGAAGACAATCAAGGATTGTCGCCGTCGCGTAACTCCCGAAGAAAACGAGAAAGAACACGGAATAACTTTGATAGCGCTTTGGCAAGGAGACTTCTTATGCCGCGGATCATCGATATCGGCTCACGACGCGAACTTTTCGTGGATGCTTATCTGATCGATCATCTGGATCCTGATCTGTCGCTGCAACTGCATCATCCGACGCCCCGCGATGTGGTGCTCCACACTGATCGTCCCTGGGAAGGGTGCATGTCCACCTACATCACCGTGTTTCGCGACGATGATGTTTATCGCATGTATTACGCCGGCTGGGAGCTGCACATCGCTGATGCCTCGGACAGCGACGGCGCCCAGAGCGCCGAGCCGCATCCCATGTGGGTGTGCTATGCCGAAAGCCGCGACGGGCTCAACTGGAAGCGTCCCGGCTTAGGCCTGATCGAACACGAGGGAAGCACCGACAACAACATCATCTGGATGGGCGGTGGCGACAAACAGCACGGCGTGCACGGTTTCGCGCCGTTCAAAGATCCCCGGCCGGGGGCGGACCCGGAGCAGCGATACAAGGCCATCGGGGCGGACCGGCGGGCCACGAAGGGGCATCTGTATGCCATGAGTTCTCCGAACGGCATCCACTGGGAACTTATGAACAACAACCCCATCCTGCGACACGATCGGGATGGCAAGTTCGACTCACAGAACCTCGCGTTCTGGGACGGCGAGCGAGGCGAGTATCGCATTTACGTCCGTCATTTTCACGAGACGGAGGAGGGACAGCGCTATCGGGACATCAAAACCGCGACGTCGCCGGATTTCGTCAACTGGTCCAATACGGAATGGTTGTCTTACCCGGACGCCCCCGTCGAACAACTTTACACCAACCAGGTGATGCCGTATCCGCGGGCGCCGCACATTTTCGTCGGCTTCCCCAGCCGTTATATCGAACGACCCTGGTCGCCGGCGATTGAGGCGCTTCCCGAAACCGAAGAACGTCGCTTCCGGGCCGCCGCCAACGAACGCTTCGGCGCGGCCCTCAGCGACGGACTGTTCATGAGCAGTCGAGACGGACGGACGTTCAAAAGGTGGGGCGAAGCATTCATCCGTCCGGGCCCGCAACGGAAGCATCAGTGGACCTATGGCGACAATTATCAGGGTTGGGGCATGATCGAGACGCCGTCGGACCTGGAGGGCGCACCGGACGAACTGTCGTTTTTCGTACGGGAAGGCGTCTGGCGCGGAGAGGGAATGAGCATCCGCCGTTACTCCCTGCGCCAGGACGGTTTCGTGTCCGTGAACGCTCCGCTCAGCGGAGGAGAATTGATCACCGCACCGCTCACCTTTGAGGGGAACCGGCTGGAGATCAACTTCGCGACCTCCGCGGCGGGCAGTATCCGCGTGGAGTTGCAGGAGGCCGATGGCAACGCCATTCCCGGTTTCGCGCTGGCGGACTGCTGCGAACAGATCGGGGACGAACTTGACCGCGTGGTGCGATGGGAAAGCGGCGCCGATTTGCGTGAACTGGCGGGAAAAGCCGTACGCCTGCGTTTCAGATTACGCGACGCGGATTTGTACGCGATGAAATTTGCGTGAGGGAACAAAAGCAACGATGAAAGCCGGCTCTCCCGGCGGTGGTCCTGATCCGGGATCATCGTCCCGTC
>CAYFQS010000167.1:6443-7704 GCA_964345245.1 uncultured Planctomycetaceae bacterium
CCGCAGGTCCCCGACGCCACGCCGAGGCCTCGGCGATCAGCGGCCGGCCGAAGGCCGGTCCGCTGCATCGGCCTGTTCGGCGGCTCCCTCCTGCTCCGGAGGCGGACGCAACCTCTCGGCGAACCTGCGCTGAAACTCCATGTAGTACGCCACGAGCCCGCGCGGGTCGTTCCCGTGGTCTCGGGAGATTCGCTCTCGGATGTCGCGAGTCGGTTGCAGTCCCGGGTCAGTCTTCATTTTCGTCGTCCTCAAGCAGCTCCAGCGGCGTCACCAGGCTCGGGACGTAGAGACCGAGCAAAGTATTCACGCGCCGAATGTGACCGAACTTGTTGGCGTTGGCAAGATGCCGGCAGTTCCATGTCACAAGGAAGTCGCATCGGTGAAAAGACGCCAGAGCGAGGTGAAGCGCGTCACCTGCTGGGTCGGCCGGCATGACGTGCCGCGAGATGTATGTGTCTACAATATCGAGCACCGCGGGAGTGATCTCCAACAGCTCCAGCCGTTCGACCAGCTTGAGGCAGTCGTCCCTGCTCGGGAACTCCCCGCGCTCCAGCTCATCGACGACGGCCGGACTCGTGACCAGGTCGTATCGCTCGGTGGCCAGCGCCCACCACTGCCGTGTCCATGCACGGCGAGCAACCATCTCAGGCCCCGAGCGATCCTCGTGGAAGAAGCTGGGAATGCTCGTTTCGATGTAGACCGTCTTGCTCATGGTAGGCGCAAAGTACCTCCGTACAGTCGGAATGCTCAGCGTTCGATCCCGAGGCCTCTGTACGCCGAACTTGGTTTTTTACAGAAATCTGATTTACCCGGACCGCCGGGAGGCAGATTACCACTGCCTTCGGACATTGTCGAGCAGTTTTGAGTGAGAGACGGCCTCGAAGGCGAAAACGGAGTTTGGTCGGCCATGGATAAAGCGGAATAGGGCGGGTACGACGCGACGGGTGGCGCGCCTCGCTGAAGTGGGGCCGCGCCAGAGCAATCGCGCCTCCCTCACGCGCGAGCGAACATCGTGGCAGCGGAGGGGGCGGTTGCGAAATCCGTCATGCGCCCTGATTCACGACTGGGGGTGATCACACCGGCAGCGTCAGCAGTTCATCCACGTCCACCGGCTTGCCGGTGGCGATGGATTGCTCGGCGGCGACGCCGAGCAGAATCGACGCGGCGCCGTCGATGTGAGACGCGTCGCGCTGGAACGGGTCGTCGCCCGCCTCGGGATTGAAGATGCGCTCGACAATGGCCGCATCCCCGCCGCCGTGGC
>CAYFQS010000168.1:0-7698 GCA_964345245.1 uncultured Planctomycetaceae bacterium
CGGGTGAACTGCCGCAGCTCCTCGAGGTCCAGCGCCGGCGGGTCGGGGTGAATCCGCCGGATCAGCGGCACGTCCATGCTCGCGAACGTCCGCGCCACCGCCTCGTTCGCCTCCACCATGAACGCCTCGATGATCTGGTGGGTGAATGCGTCGTCCTCGGGATGGGCGTCGACGACGTTGCCCTCGTCGTCGAACTTCAGCTCCACCTCGGGCAGGTCGAGCACGATCATGCCCGCCTTCTCGCGCCGCTTGCGGATCGCCTTCGCCAGCTTGGCCATCTGCCGCAGGGCTTCGATCAGCTCGTCGGTGTATTCGTTGTCGGCCCGGGCGTGCTTGGCCGCCTCCTTCGGGTCGCCGTCGATCAGGGCCTGGGCTTCGAGGTAGGTCAGCCGATGATTCGACTCGATGACCGAATGGACGAACCGGCTTCGCTGCACCTTGCCCGCCTTGTCGTAGGTGACGAACACCGACTTGGCGGCGCGGGGGACCCGCGGCTGGAGCGAGCAGATGCCGTTGCTGATCACCTCGGGGAGCATGGGGATCACGAGCCGGGGCAGATACGCGCTGTTGCCGCGGGTGCGGGCTTCGGTGTCCAGCTCGCTGCCGCGGGTCACGAACGCCGCGACGTCCGCGATGTGCACGCCGAGTTCCCACCCGCCGTCGCCGGCGCGGCTGACACTGATCGCGTCGTCGTAGTCCTGGGCGTCCGGCGGGTCGATGGTCACCGTGAACTGCTTGCGGAGATCGGTGCGGCCTTCCAGGAACCGCGGCTGGGTCTTCGGATCGTCGTATTCCTTCACCAGCGCCCGGGCCTCGCGCAACACCTTTTCGGGAAACTCGTCGGCCAGACCGAAAGCCCGGCAGATCGCGACGGTTTCGACGTTCGGCTCGCCCTCCGGGCCGAGCACCTCCGTGATCACGCCCTCGGCCAACGCGTCGCGCTCGGGGTAGTGGGTCAGCTCGACGACCACCTTCGTGCCCTTGTGGGCGTGCTTGGCCCCGGGATCGCGGACGACGATCGGCTTGGGCATCGCTTTGCCGTCCACGAACACCAGCCACGAGTCGCCTTTCTTCTGGAGTGAGCCGACGAAATGGCTCGCCCCGCGCTGGAGGATCTCCTCGATCCGGCCGACCGGCCGGCCTCGCTCGCGCCGGACCTTCGCCCGCACCCGGTCGCCGGTCAGCGCCCCGTTGGTGTGAGGGGCGGGCACGAACAGGTCGCCGTGGCTGTTCGTTTCGTCCGGAATCACGAACCCGAACCCGCGCTCGTGGAGGGAGAACCTGCCCACCACCTCCCGGCCGATCGGCGGCAGGGCGACGGTCTGCGACGAGCCGACCACGACCTGCCCTTCGTCGGCGAGCGCTTCGAGGGCCTCGCGGAAGTCCGCGTAGTCCTCCTTGTCCACGCCGAGCTGCTCGGCGAGGGCCTTCGCCTGCCGCGGCTCGTACGCCCGGTGGCTCAGATGATCGAGTATGCGACGCTTGAAACGGTCTGGCATGGTGTTCCTATGTCCCGGGCCTCATCACCCACTGTCCTCGCGAAGAGGGGATTATACGCATATTCGGCCCCGATGATTGACGGCGAATCCGAGGCCCCGGATCGGCCGCGCGCCGACGCCGCTCCCGTAGGGTGGGTAAGCGAGCTTCGCTCGCGCAGCCCACCACGCAGACGCCGCATGACCCGATCACCCGGCCCGGTCTTCACTCCCTGGGCGCTGCTGAAAACGCCCGATTCCCAAACAAAGGTTCCTGACACCTTTTCTGGAGCGCGTAGGCCACGGCATTGCGGATGATCCGCAGGCCCGGCGGATCGGTGACGGTCGTTCGATGGGAGGAATCGGGATGATGGGTCGGATGGGTGTAGCGTTCGGGGTGCGGCATCAGGCCGAACACCAGCCCGCTGGCGTCACAGATGCCCGCGATGTCGCGCATCGAGCCGTTGGGGTTCGCGGTATATCGCAGGGCGACCTGTCCGGCGGCTTCGAGGCGGTCGAGCATCGCATCGTCCGCCACGAAGCGTCCCTCGCCGTGGGCGATGGGCAGGTCGAATCGGCCAAGGTCCTTCGTCCAGATGCACCGGCTGGCGGGTTGGGCTTCGAGCCCGACCCACGCAGCGACGAAGCGCGGGTTGGTGTTGGCGGCGAGGGTGCAGAGCTGCGGCGGGGGCTCGACGTCGCGCCGCGGGTCGCACTCGCCGAGGATGCCGGTCTTGACCAGCACCTGGAAGCCGTTGCAGATGCCGATGATCGGCTTGCCGTCGGTGATGAATTTCCGCAGGGCGGGGTAGAGGCGATGTCGGAGGCGGTTGGCGAGGATGCGGCCGGCGGCGATATCGTCGCCGTAGCTGAACCCGCCCGGGATACCGAGCAGGTCGAATTCGTCGAGCCGGCCGGGCTCGGCGATCAGGGTGTTCAGATGCACCGCCTCGGTCGCGGCGCCGGCGAGCTGAAAGGCGTGGGCGAGTTCAAGGTCGCAGTTCGTCCCGGCGGTGCGGAGAATGAGCGTGTTCGCAGCTTCCATGGCGGCAGGATATCGCGAGGCACGCGGTTCGACCAGAGGAGGCGGGATTTGGTGATCTGTGATTGGCGATCCGGTGATTGGGGCGTGGTCGGTGGCCCCGGCGAGTTTGTGGCGGTGAACGGTTGGCGTGGGACATCCGGACCTTCGCGGGCGCTGCGGTCCGGCTTGCCGGATCGCCGGACGCGAATCCCGGCCATGACGGGGCTTGATCCCATTGGCGGCACGTTTTCGTTTGCCCGAGAGGGTTTTTCCCGGAACCGCGGTTGCTATTTGGGGGGAGAATTGTTAAAACCCGCTCCGGTGGCCAGGTCGCTAACACGACCGGTGGAAGGAACAGTCCCGAGAAGACGGTCCGAAACCCGACGTGAACCCGCCGAGGCCTGTGGAGTTGTCGTACTCCTTCGAGAGGATCGTCATCCATGACCGCCGCTACCCCCCAGAAGCAGAACCCCAAAGCGGTTGCCCGCAAATCGAATGTCGAATCGGATGAGTCCCGCTCCGCGGGACGCGGCCACGTGCTCGTCGTGGAAGACGAGCACGATCTTCAGGAACTGCTGCGCTACAACCTCGAGCGGGAGGGGATGCAGGTGACCTGCGCCGACACCGGCGAGCAGGCGATGCGGCTGGTGCGCGAAGCCCCGCCGGAGGTCGTGCTGCTCGACCTGATGCTGCCGGGTGTGGACGGCCTGGAGGTCTGCCGTTCGATCCGCGCCGACGCGGTGCTCAACAGCATCCCCATCGTGATGTTGACCGCGAAGGACGAAGAGGCGGACGTGGTGATCGGCCTGGAGCTCGGGGCGGACGACTACATCACCAAGCCCTTCAGCCCGCGGGTGCTGATCGCCCGGCTCAAGGCGGTGCTTCGTCGCCGGGCCCAGGAGCAGGAACACGAGGAGGCGAGCGACGACTCGATGGTTCGCATCGGCGAACTGACCATCGACCCCCAGCGTCACGAAGTGCGGGTGGAGGATGAGGACATCCGCCTCACGCCCACCGAATTCCGTTTGCTTCACATGCTGGCCAAGCGGCCCGGGCGCGTGTTCTCCCGCCAGCAGATCATCGAAGCCATTCACGGCGGATATACCGCGGTCACGGATCGGTCGGTGGACGTGCAGATCGTGACGCTGCGTCGGAAGCTTCTGGTTTCCGGCCAGCGCATCGAGACGGTGCGCGGCGTCGGCTACCGCTTCAAGGACGACTAGGCCCATGCGGCGGCGAAGTCTGATCTGGAAGATCGCCCCGGCCTACCTCGTGGTCATCGGTTTGTCGACGGTCGGGGTGGCCTGGTATGCCGGCGACGCCGCCCGTTCCTTTTACAAAGAGCACATCGGCGACGAGCTGCAGGCCAAGGCCCAGCTCGGAGCGACGCAGATCGGCCCCGCCGTCACCGATCGCCCCGCCGCAGCCATCGACCAGATGGCCGACCGCTTCAGCCAGACCAGCGGCGTGCGGGTGACCGTCATCGCACCGGACGGCGTGGTGATCGGCGAATCCCATCATCCCACCCAGACCATCGAGCGGCACGACAGCCGACCGGAGGTCATCGCCGCGCTGACCGGCAGCGTGGGCCGGGCCATCCGCCTCAGCCGCACGCTTGGCAAGCAGATGATGTACGTCGCGGTGCCGATCAAGCGCGAGGGCGAAGTGATCGGCGTGCTTCGCACGGCGATCGAGCTCTCGGAACTGCGGGCGGCGCTGCGAGCGGTGTACACCCGCATCGCGGTGGGCGGGCTGGTGGCGGCCGGCCTCGCGGGGGGCTTGACCCTCTTCGTGTTCGCCCAGCAGATCGCCTCGCCGCTGCGGCGGCTGCGGCGCGGGGCGATGCGCTTCGCGTCGGGGAATCTCGAGCGACCGCTGCCCGTGCCCGAGTCGCTCGAGATCGGCGAACTCGCCGAGTCGCTCAACTCGATGGCCCGGCAACTCAACGCGACCATCCAGACGATCAACCACCAGGCCCAGGAGCGCGAGGCGGTGCTGGCGAGCATGGTCGAAGGCGTGATCGCGGTGGATGCGGACCGGCGGGTGATCAACATGAACCTCGCCGCCGCCCGGTTCCTCCACGTCGAAGTCGCCGACGCTCACGGCCGGGCGATCGAGCAGATCATCCGCAACTCCACCATCCAGCAACTGGTCGAGGAACTGCTGTTCAGCGAGAAGCCGATCCGGCGCGACGTGACGCTTCGCCAGACGCTGGCGGACAAGAACGACCAGCCCGACGACCGCTTTTTCCAGATCCAGGGCACCATGCTTCGCGGGACGCGGGGCGACCGGCTCGGGGCGTTGATCGTGATGCACGACGTGACGCAGCTTCGCCGGCTCGAGCAGGTGCGGCGGGACTTCGTGGCCAACGTCTCCCACGAGCTGAAGACCCCGGTCACCGCGATCAAGGGGTTCGTCGAGACGCTGCTGGAGTCGGACGACGAGGCGGACATGGAGGACGTGCGGCGGTTCGTCGGCATCATCGGCCGGCAGGCCGAGCGACTGCATCTGATCGTCGAAGACCTGCTCACCCTCGCCCGGGTCGAGCAGGGCGCCGAGCGGTACCGCCTGCCGCTCGAGACGTACCCGCTCGAGGCGGCGTTCGCCACCGCGGTGGAAATCTGCCAGGTCAGCGCTGAGGCCCGGCAGATGGAGATCGACGTCTCGTGCCCGGCCGACCTCCAGGTCCGGATCAACCCGCCATTGTTCGAGCAGGCGGTGGTGAACCTGCTGGACAACGCGGTGAAGTACAGTCCCCCCGGTTCGCTGGTGCGGCTGACGGGGGCGGCGGGGGACGGGCAGGTGATCATTGCCGTGGCGGACAACGGACCGGGCATCGAAGCGAAGCATCTGCCGCGATTGTTTGAACGGTTCTACCGGACCGACAAGGCGCGGAGCCGGGCGATGGGCGGCACGGGGCTGGGCCTGGCCATCGTCAAGCACGTGGTGCAGTTGCACGGCGGGCGGGTGGACGTGGCGTCCACGCCGGGCAAGGGCAGCGTATTCACCATCCACCTGCCGATGTATCGGGAGACGACGGACGGCGACAACCCGCAGTCGCGCCCGCGGGCGCCCCGCCGCTCGCCGGAAGCGGCGTAACGCAGTCGAACAACCCCGGGCCAAGCCTCGTCATTCCGGGGATTCATCGGCGCAAACGGTCGATTGCCCTCGGGCAGCGCAACAGACAACGGGACCGACTTCCGTCGGTCCCGTCGGCACATCTTCCACCAGTTCACCCCACCGCCCCGTCCCGGCCCGAGCGCCGCCCCGGTCGGGCCCTTCCAGCGGCATTCTCCAAATGCTTATCTCGGCCAGAACGGCGCGTGAGTTAACCATCGATGGCGATAAACCATCGACGTCAACCCGGACCGCCGGCTCAGCGGAACGCCCGATGCACACCCCCGAGAGGGAGTCCGGGGGAAGAGGTCGGGGGATCGGCGATTACGGTTTGCCGGAGATTACTTCGGCTGCGTGAGGCGCTTGTCATCGCGGCGGCCGACTTCGCTCTGCCGGCCGTGCGTGCTCGCGCCGGTCTCGCGGGCGAACCGGCACAGTTCGCGGATGTACTCGTCCTCGCCGAGTTCCTGCTCGAGCTGCTGGATGGTTTCGAGTTGGGTCTGGCGATTGCCGCGCTTGTAGAGGCGAAGGTACGCCTTCTTGAGGCGGTCGATGCTGGCCTTGTCGAACCCGTAACGCGACAGTCCGATGAGGTTGATTCCCCGGACCGCCGAGGGATGGCCGTCGGTGATCATGAAGGGCGGGCAATCGTGCACGATGCGGCTGACCCCGCCGATGAACGCGTAGCGGCCGATGGTGACGTAGTGATGGATCGCGACCCCGCCACCGAGGTTGGCGTAGTCGCGGATGGTGATGTGCCCGGCGAGCAGGGCGTTGTTGGCGATAAGCACGTGGTCGCCGATATGCGAATCGTGGGCCACGTGCACGCCGATCATGATCATGTTCCGCGAGCCGACGGTGGTCGTTCCCCCGCCGTTCTCGGTCCCGCCGTGCATGGTGACGTTCTCGCGGATGTCGTTGTGGTCGCCGATGGAAAGTACGGAGGGCTCGCCGTGATACTTCAGGTCCTGCGGTTCGTGGCCGAGGATGACGTTCGGGAACAGGCGGTTGCCCCGGCCGAGGGTGGTGTGGCCGTCGACCACGCAGTGAGCGGCCACGGTGGTCTCGGAGCCGATCTTCACGTTGGGCCCGACGATGGAGTAAGGCCCGATCTCGACGCTGGGGTCGAGTTCGGCCGCGGGGTCCACGATTGCCGTTGGATGAATGTTCGCCATGTCCGGGTCACCGCCAATGATTGAGTCGCATCCGCGCTTGATTGGGCCGCACGTCGATCACTCCGGTTCGGCGTCGACCAGCATGAACTTGATCTGGGCCTCGGCGGCGAGCTGAGACCCGACGAAGGCCCGGCACCGCGTGTGGCCGGTGCGGCTCTTGACCCGCACCGTCTCGGCCTCGATCACGAGTTGATCGCCCGGGGTCACCGGACGACGCAATTTCACCTTGTCCATCGACAGCAGCATCGCCACCTTGCCCGTGTGCTCGAGTTTCTGGGAGACCAGCAACCCCGACAACTGCGCCATCGCCTCGACGATCAGCACGCCGGGCATGACCGGCGTGCCGGGGTAATGCCCGCTGAAGAACGGCTCGTTGATCGTCACGTTCTTCACCCCCACCGCGCGGCGGTCGCTGTCCACCTCCAGCACCCGGTCGATCAGCAGCATCGGATAGCGGTGGGGCAGAATCTGGTGAATCTGCCGGATGTCGATCATGCCCTCGCGGTGGGCCAGTTCCCGTCGCTCGGCGGTGGCCATCATCTTCGACAGTTGCCGGGCGAGCTGATGGTTCAGCGCGTGGCCGGACTTGTACGCCACGATCCGCCCCTGGATCGGGCAGCCCACGAGGGCGAGGTCGCCCACGAGATCGAGAATCTTGTGCCGCACGAGTTCGTCGGCGAACCGCAGCTTGTTGCCGCCGAGCGGGCCGTCCTTGCCGATGACCAGCACGTCCTGGGGGCTGAGGTGCTTGCCAATGCCGCGGGCCTGCAGGGCCCGGGCTTCCTGCTCCGTGATGAAGGTGCGGGCGGGGGCGATCTGGCGGGGATAGTCGCCTTCGCCGAGGTTGAACGCGAAGAGTTGCCGGCCGATCGCCGTGCTCTCGCCGTAGTCGAGGTCGTAGATCACC
>CAYFQS010000169.1:0-7697 GCA_964345245.1 uncultured Planctomycetaceae bacterium
GCCGGGCCGCGAGCGCGAGCGCGACCCGGCGACCCGGACCTTCCAGGCCCTGCGGATCGCGGTCAACGATGAGCTTGGGCGGCTGTCGGCGTTGCTGGAGATGCTGCCGGGGTTGATCCGGCCGGCCGGCCGGGTAGTCATGATCAGCTTCCACTCGCTGGAAGACCGGCTGGTGAAGCGAAGCTTCCGGTCGATGGAGCAGCAGGAGCGGGGCGAGCGTTTGACGAAGAAGCCGATCACGGCCGAAGCGAGTGAGCGTGAGGCCAATGTCCGCAGCCGGTCGGCGAAACTTCGGGCCTTCCGCTTCGCCCCGGCATGACAACGATGGGCGGTGTGTTATAATCGGAGCCGCGTCAGGGACGGCGCCGCGACTTTCACGGATGATGTCTTATGACCCAGGAAACAAAGATCGGCCTGCTCGTCGCTCTCGGGGTGATTCTGCTGATCAGCATTCTCGTCAGCGATCACCTCTCCGTCGCTCAACAGCAAGAGGAAGCCGCCCTGACCAACCTGCCTCGCCAGGCCGAATCGGCTGCGCCGGTGCAAAGCGCGGACTCGAGCTCGCCGCGCCGCACCGTTGAGCCGGACGCCCCGGTTCCGATGCCCGAGGAACTCGGCGGGGCGGAGACGGCTTCGGTCGATCGCGACGAGCGCACCCGCTCGTTGCCCCCGGTCTGGCGGACCACCTCCCGCCGGATGTCGCCGCCGACGTTCGACGGTGAATCGCAACTCTCCGAACCGGTCGAAGAACCGGAACCGTCGGCGGTCAGCCGCCGCCCGACAACGGGGGAGCGGTTGCCGGTGATGGGCGAAAGCTCACCACGCTCCACCGCGCCCGAGCAGGTCGTGCACTACGTCGACGAGGGCGAAAGCTTGTACGACATCGCCGAGAAGTACTACGGTGACGGCAACTACTGGAAGCGCATCCACGAGGCGAATCGGGACGTGATCCGCAAGCCGTCGCTGCTTCGCCCCGGCGTCCGCCTCGTCATTCCGAACAAGGCCGGGCACATCGAAGCCCGTTCGCCTTCCCGCTCCTCATCCCCGCCGGCGCCAGCGTATCGGGAATACCGGGTGAAGTCGGGCGAGTCGCTGTCGAAGCTCGCGGCCCGACACTTCGGTTCCATTGACGACTGGCGGAAGCTCTACGAGCTGAACGAGGACCGCCTCGACGATCCGGACAAGCTCGCCGCGGGCGAGGTCATTCGTGTCCCCGCCCGATGAACGCCGCTGCGATCCCGTGGCCTTCCGCTGCCTGAGAGGAGGATCGAACCGGCCGTGTTCGCCAAACTCGTCACCCTGACGCTGCTGGTCATCGCCCTTTGCGGGGCGATGCTCGTTTTGCGGCAGCAGCGGCTGACGCTCGCAAGCGAAGCCGCGGTCGCTCATCAGCGGATCATGCGCACGCGACAGGATCTCTGGCGGGCCCGGGTCGAGGCGGCCCGCGCGGTGCAGCCGCCCGTGCTAGAGGCGCAGGTGGCCGAAAGCCCGATCGCCCTCGAACCGGCCACCCCGGTGTTCGGGGGCCCGGAAGCGGAATTCGCGAAGGTCGATGAGCAGGAGCACCGGCCGTGAGTTCCATGCCGCCGTCATTGACCGACCTGTCGACCCGGCAGACCGCCCGCATCGGGCGGATGACCATCGTCGCTGCCGTGCTGGTGACGCTGGGACTGCTTGGCCTGCTCGCTCGCGTGGCGCAGTTGCAGTGGCGGCCGCCGGCACCCATCGCCGCGCGCGTCGGCCAGGGGGCGGGATCGCTGAATCTGCCCGGGCAGCGCGGCGCGATCCTCGACGCCAAGGGCCGCGTGCTCGCCTCCACGCGAATCGGCTATCGCCTCTTCGTCGATCCCCACATCATCGAAGACCCGATGCGATTTTCCGCCCAGGCGGCTTACGCCCTCGGCCGCGATCCGGCCGCGATCGATCAGGCCATCGGTATGGCGGGCGACAGTCGCTACGTCGTGCTGGACGATCTGTTGAACGAGCGCGAAGTGGCGCGGGTCCGCGAGCTGAACCTGCGCGGGCTCGCCCTGCAGCCCCGGCCGGTCCGCGAATACCTGGGCGGCGAGATGGCGGGGCAGTTGCTCGGCACGGTGGGCGCGGAGCACCAGGGCCTCGAAGGCGTGGAGTTCGCGATGCATCGGGGGCTGGCGGGGCGAAC
Organism: uncultured Planctomycetaceae bacterium; assembly: GCA_964345245.1. GTDB lineage: Bacteria > Planctomycetota > Phycisphaerae > Phycisphaerales > Zrk34 > CAYFQS01. Next base: position 2,162 of record CAYFQS010000169.1, read on the forward strand.
CGGCACAATGCGCGCCCGCCGCGATGCCCGCCGCCGCCCGTTCTGGGTCGAGCGGGGCGATTACACGCCGCCGACCGACGGCAAGCCGATCCGCCTCAGCATCGATGTGACGGTGCAAACCATCGCCGAGCGCGAGCTTGCCGCGGCCTGCGAGCATTTCGAGGCCACGCTCGGCGAGGTCGTGGTCATGCACGCCCGGACCGGACAACTGCTCGCGGTGGTGAACTGGCCCTTCGTCTCGCCGGACGAGCTGTTCGACGCCGAGGATGAGGCCCATCGTCGCAACCGCTGCGCGACCGACGCCTATGAGCCCGGCTCGACGTTCAAGCCCTTCGTGTGGGCCGCGGCCACGTCGCTCGGCATCGCCGATCCCGATGAGAAGATCGACTGCACCACCAGCGGTGTCTGGCGGGCCGAATGCGTCCGGCGGCTGCACGACGCCCACGCCCACGGTGTGCTCGACTGGCGCGGCGTGCTGATCAAGAGTTCCAACATCGGCATGGCACAGATCGGCGAACGCATGGGCGCGCCCCGCCTGCATCGCACGGTCACCGCCTTCGGGTTCGGCCGGAAACCCGGCGCGGACCTGCCCGGCGAGGCCCGCGGCATCGTCCTGCCCCTGGATCGGTGGAACGGCTACTCGATCACCAGCGTGCCGATGGGCCAGGAGATCGCGGTCACGCCGCTGCAACTCGTCAAGGCGTTCAGCGTCTTCGCCAACGGCGGGGTGATGGTCACGCCGAGCTGGCTCGCCGATGAACGCCACGCGCCGATTCGCCAGCGCGTGCTCGATGAGCCGACGGCCGACCTGACGCGGCAGATGCTCGGCCGAGTGATCAGCGAAGGCACCGGTCGTCGCGCAAAGTCCACGAAGTATCGCCTGTGGGGAAAGACCGGCACCGCCCAGGTCCCCGACAAGGTCAACGGTGGGTATGTGGAAGACGGGTTCGTCGCCAGCTTCGTCTGCGGCGCCCCCTTGCGCAACCCGCAGATCATCGTGGCCGTGATCGTCCATCAGCCAAACCGAGCGATCGGCCACTACGGCGGGACGGTCGCCGCTCCCGCGGCGAAAAACATCGTCGAGCAGACCCTCGCTTACCTCGGCGTCCCCGCCATCGACGAGTCCGACAAGGACGCTCTGCAGGTCGCTCACGCGACCGAATGAGGACCGGGGCCGATCGTGGCGCCCGCGCGGAGGTCCCGAACTACCGCCGCCGCAGAAACGTCGTGAACCGCCCGCCGCCTTCGGGACGGATGTGGACGTCGAAGCCCTGTCCACGCGCCATGTCGGCCAGCGGTTCGGGGCGGAAGGTCGTCTGGATCGCGAGCAGTTCGTCTTCGCCCAACTCACGCGCCCGCCTGAGTACCGGAGCGACCGGCGTTTGTCCCGAATCCAGCAACGCGCCGGCGTCGATCGTCTCAACCACCTTCGATTGCTCCAGCCACGTTGGCGGCTCGGGTTCCACGTGCGAACGGGCGTCTGTTTCGCCTTCCAACGGCCCTTCCCCGACCTCCGCCCGCAGCGCGTTGATCAGTCGCTTCATGTCGACGCCCGCGACGCCGGCGGCCCGCTGCAGTGTGGTGACCTTCGCCACCGTCCGCCGCAGCACCGGGTTCTTCAGCTTCGCGAACACCGGGGCGAAGTCGATCAACGTCTGTTCGAGCTGCGGATACGCCTCCAGCAACTCGCCCACCTTTGTCTCCGGCGTGATGTCAACGCGGCCGGCCATGTCAGCCCTTCGCCTCGTATTCGAGCAGTCGCCGTTCGCCTTCCAGCGCCCGCTCTTCGGTCAGGTCCTGCGTGACCTCCAGCGTCCCGATGTAAGCGCCCTGGTCATCGCGGAGGGCGAAGTAGCGGATGTAGACGAATCGCCCATTGAAGTTGATCCAGAAGGAGCACGCGTTCTCCCGGCCGGCGTGGAAGTCTTCGAGAATCCGCTCCACCACGTTTACGCTCGCCGGTGGATGGCAGTGTTGCACCTTCCGCCCGATGATCGCCTTGGACCGGGCGAACACGCGCCCGCCGCCCTCGCTGAAAAACCGCACCCGGTCGTCGGCATCCACGAAGGTCACGTCCACCGGCAGCGCGTTGAAGATCGCGAGAATCTGCGTCGGCGTCATCGAGCCCGACGGGAAATGCAGCGCGTTCGCCGGGGTTCTGGTCGGGTCCGACTCGCCGGTGATCGTCAGCGACACCACGTTGCCCGGGTCCTGCGCCGGCAGCACGGCCTGCGGCGGTTCGTACTCCTCGCCCGGTTCGACGAGGCACCAGCCGAACTGCTTCGACTGCTCCCATACCTCGCCCCATTCCGCGGCCGTCAACGCGTCGAGGGCCATGGGGATCATGATGTGGTCTTCGCGGCTGACCATTTCCTCGATCGCCTGCAGGCACGGTTCGATCACCGTCTCGCTGACCGCCTGCCACTGCCCGGCGTCGGCGTCCTCCACCGACAGCGCCTCGTCCATCGCCTTCATCAGCTCCCGCACCTCGTCGTCCTTGGCCCACATCACCTTCGACGGGCCGGTGATCTGGTGCTTCTCCAGGTACGGAAAGAGCACGTTCTCTTTGCGGGCGTAGTGCTTCTCGATGTCGCAAAGCTCGTTGAACAGGTGTCGACAGCGGTGGAGCGTCTCGCCGTCCGGCTCGGTGGTCAGCGACCGCACCGTCTCACGGAGCTGCGCGACGTGCCCCGTGATCGCCTCGTTTTCCTTGCGAATCGTATCGATGGGGTGGCCCGGCTTGATCGGGCCGGTCTCCCGCTGCACGAAGATGTCCTGCACCACCTTCGCGTGCAGGTCGCACATGCCCATGACTTCCTCCAGCGGCATGCCCTCGGCCATGAGCTCCTGCTCCATGGCGGCGATCTCCGAGGCGTCGGTCTGCTGCACGATCTCCTTCAGCTCATCGCGGACGGCGGATTCCTCTTCGCCCCCGTGGAGCTTCCTGATGATCTGCTTGAGCTGTTCGATCCGGTGTTCGCGGTTGTTGATCGGTTCGGCCATGGCGTCTCCTTTGCCGATCAGCGTATGTCGCCGGCAAAGGCGCTTCATTGATGCAGATCAAACGGGTGAGATTCCCTGCCGCGTTCAGAGCACGTCGAGCAGGGCGTCGAGGTGGTCGATCACCAGATCGGGCTCGTGGTGATCGTCCTCGCGGTCGAACTTCTCGGGGGTGTCCCACTGGCGGGTGAGCACGGCCTGCATGCCGAGTCGCTTGGCCCCCTGGATGTCGCCCAGCCAGTTGTCGCCGACGTACACCGCCTGCCGCGGCTCGACGTCGAGTTGCTCCAGCGTCCGCTGAAACGGCAGGGGGTGCGGCTTCACCCGTCCCACGTCGCCGGAAATCACGATGGCGTCGAACTGCTCGGTCAACCCCACGCGCTGCAGACTCGCCCGCACCGCCTCGCCGTCGGGGTAGTTCGAGATCAGCCCCAGCCGATAGCGCTCGCCGAGTCGGGCGAGCAGCGGGCCGACGTGCGGCTCGGCGTCGATGCTTTCGACGAACGACGTGAAGCGCACTTCGAGCAGCGCCTCCAGCACGTGCGGCTCCGGGTCCTGTCCGAAAAGCTCGCGCACCAGGTTCCTTGTGATCTCGAGGATGCTGTTCTCGTGGAACGCTCCGGAATAGGGGGCGCGGCGGTCGCGGTTGCGGATCTCGACGAGCCGGTCATGATCCGCCGCGCCGAAGTGATGCTCCAGCGCCTCGCGCAGGGCCCGGTCGCACCGGCCGATCTGCGGTTCGGTGAATTCGATCAGGGTGTTGCCGTAGTCGAACAACACCGCCCTTAACTGCTCGGTCTTCAGGGCCATGGGCAATTCACGGGGGCGCGGTTACTTGAACTTCGGCATCATCTCGCCGTGGGCTTCGAACAGCTCGTCGCACATCGAGACGATGTCGTCGACCGACAGCTCGGCCGCGGTGTGCGGGTCGAGCATCGCCGCCTGGTACACGTGGTCCTTCCGACCGGTGAGCGCGGCCTGGACGGTCATGGTCTGCACGTTGATATTGGTGCGGTTCATCGCGGCGCACTGTTCGGGCAGTCGGCCGAAATGGATCGGCTGCACCCCGTTGCGGTCGATCAGGCACGGCACCTCGACGGAGCAGTCGTCCGGGAGGTTCGGAATCAGCCGGGCGTCATTCATCACGTTGCCGTGGATGCGCGTCGCGTTGCCGGTTTCCATCGCCTCCATGATGTACGAGCCGTACTCGTGCGACCGCTTGTGCTCGAGCTTGGTCTCGCCGATCAGTTCCTCGCGTCGCTTCTCCCAGTTCTTGATCTGATTGACGCATCGCCTCGGATATTCGTCCAGCGGGATGTTGAATTCCTCGATCAACTCGGGGTAGGCGCTCTTGATCCAGAAGGGCATGTACTCGGCGGCGTGTTCGCTGGATTCGGTGATGTAGTAACCGAAGCGCCGCATCATCTCGAAGCGGACCATGTCGCCGTGCTTCTCGCCGCTGCTCTTTCGGGCCTCGCGGTTCTTCTTCGCCGCCCGCTTCTTGATCTCGGGATAGAGGTCCTTGCCGTGATGAGTGACTTCGAGCAGCCACGCCTGGTGGTTGATCCCGGCGATGCGCCACTGGGTCTCGGCCGGGTCGATGTCCATGTCGAGCTTGCGGAGCAGGCCCGGCACGCAGCCCTGCACGCTGTGACACAGCCCGACGACGGGGATGTCCGTCTTCGCCGCCCAGCCGATCACGAGCATGGACATCGGGTTGGAGTAGTTGATGAACAGGGCGTCGGGACACTCCTTCTCCATGTCCGCGGCGAAGTCCCAGAGCACGGGCAGCGTCCGCAGCGTGCGGTAGATGCCGCCGATGCCGAGCGTGTCCGCGATGGTCTGGCGCAGTCCGTACTTCTTCGGGATTTCGAAGTCGATGACGGTGGACGGCTCGTAGCCGCCGACCTGGATCGCGTTGATCACGTAGTCGGCGCCGCGGAGGGCGGCCCGGCGGGCCCGCTCGCCGTGATGGGCGGTGATCCTGGCCCGGCCCTTGTTGATGTGTTCGTTGAGGTTCTCAAGCATCATCTTCGAATCGCGCAGCCGCTGGAAGTCGATGTCGTAAAGCGCAATGTGGGCGTCCTGGAGGGGCTCGGCGAGCATCGAGTCGCCGAGGATGTTCTTCGCGAACACCGCCGAGCCGGCGCCCATGAACGTGATCTTGGCCATCGTGGTCAAACTCCTTGTGGGAAAATCCGAGGGTGGCGTGAGCCGCGAATTGTCGCGTCTGCCACGCCCACGTCAAGACGGGGGTTTGGTGGCCCGGCGAACGGGCAGGGCAATCGCACTTGGGGTCGCTGGCTTGGGTGGCACGGTCGGACCCGGAGCTTGGCGGAGGGCCGGCCGTGCCGAACGCGTGGGGCTCTTCCTTCGGCGCGACCTCGCTTCAGCGAGGCGCGCATCGAGAAAGCACGGCCGGCTCTCCACTGCGCTACGAGTCCGACCGTGGCACCCCCATCCGCTCACCCCGGTCCATGCTCCGTGGCGTGGGCCTGTCATGAGGTCCATAAGCGACGTGAAAGTCAAATGCGAT
>CAYFQS010000170.1:0-7677 GCA_964345245.1 uncultured Planctomycetaceae bacterium
GGCCGGGCTACGTCATCACCCCCCCCAAATCCGACGGCAGTGCCATTCGTGTCGGGAACCGTTGTTCTGTCACGCGCGTCGCGCCATGGCGACCGCGAAAACGAACTCCCGCCCCCTTTTCCGGGCGGTTCGGCTGTTCAAAAGTGCAAAGCCGGCTACAATCGCCTCCGTTCGTGGATGTGGTCGACCGGCCGCTTCACCCCCTGACGCGCACGTGAGGTCGCGGGAGGAGTTCTTTGCGGAACAGTCGGTGTCAGCGATGGATCGCCCTGTGGCTGGGCGCCGCCGCGCTCGCCCTCGGCGGGTGCGCCGACGTCCGCATCACCGATCCGGAGCGCACCGCGACCCAGCAGTTCCTCATGGGCGAGGCGATCGCCCTCGCCGTGGAACAACTCGGCGCGGAGATGCTGCGCGACCGCCGCGTCTACGTGGTGAACGATCTACTCGACGTGCCACAGGAAGAGTACCTCGTCGCGGCGGTGCGGGCCCGGCTGCTCGAACAGGGCGTCCGTCTCGCGCCTGACCGTGGGGCGGCGGAGATCGTGGTCGAACTGCGAAGCCAGGCCGTCGGCATCGATCGGCTGGAGAACCTGATCGGCCTGCCGGCGATCCTGCTGCCGGCGGACAGCGAAGTCGGCGGCGTAGAGGCGGGCACGCTCATCACCCCCGAGATCGCCTTCTACAAGAAGGTCCATCAGAAGGGCTACGCCGCGATCGCCTTCGCCGCCTACTGGCGCGATACCGGTGAACTCGTCGGCAGTGCCGGGCCCGTGTTCGGCTATACCGAACGCGAGGACGTGTGGATCTTCGGCATCGGCCCGAGCACGACGGGGAATATCGTGCCCGCCCAGCCCCGGATGCCGGAGGAGTGAGGCCGACCGAGACAGACCAAGAGAAGCAGAGACATCGAGACGAACTGGCTGAAGGGACGTTTCACAGGCGATATCACCGATGAGCAACACGCCGAGGACATGCCGACCGGGAAACGACAAGCCGGACCGCAGCGCAGCGAGGGTTCGGATGATTTGGCGAGGCGCCCATGCTCGGGGTGCGGCTGAACATGACGCCTCGCTCCACACGCCGCCCGTTCGTCTCTGCGTCTGTTCGTCTCCTCGGCAATCCCCATGAAACGCCGCCTGATCATTTTCGGCATCATCGTCTTGACGCTGCTTATCGCGGCGGGGATCACGGTGCAGTGGGTGCTGATGAGCGATCTGCCGCGGCGCCTCGCAGTCGACGCGGCCGGCGAGCGGCTCAACGCCGACGTCGAACTCGACGACCTCGACATCACGTGGGGCGGGCGGACGACCCTCACCGGCCTGCGACTCAGCGACCCGCTCACCGGCGAGCCGATCCTGCACCTGCCCAAGCTCGTCGTCGAGCACAACGCGCTCATCCCGCTGGCCATCACGCGGTCGTTTCGGCTGGACCGGATTCACGTGCCGGGCGCCGAGGTCGCCGCGCGGCAGGATGCCGACGGCAACTGGAATGTACTGCAACTCGTCCCGCCGAGTGACGGAGAAGACGACGCGGCCGGCGCGATCCCGCGGTTGCCCGCGGTCTCGGTCGAAGACCTGACCGTGCAGGTCGAGCGACCGGAGAGCGAATCGCTGACGCTCCACGGGATCGCGGTGCATCTCACGCCGAACGCGGATTCGAAACGGTACGACCTGCGCCTGACCGCCGGTCGCCTCGGCGAGATGACCGGCATCGTCGCCGGGGCCGCCGACTGGGCCCACGAGATGTCGTTTGATTTCAAGCAGCTTGACGAGGTGGTCGCGTTGTGGGCTGACGATTTTGAGCAGCGGCTCGAACTCACCGGCGCCTGGCGCGGCCGGTGGACGGGCGAGCAGCTCACCGGTCACCTGGAACTCGACCCGGCCCGCTTCGGCGAGATCACGCTGAACGGGCAGACGGCCATCGACGCTGGTGCGGCCGGCGCGAGCTTGCGTCCCGCCGGGCTCGCCATTGCGGGCCTGCCCGGGTTCGACGAGCCGGTGCGTCTCACCGGCGGCAACGCGACGCTCGCCCCGGATGGCGTGGTCGTCGACCGGCTGCTCGCCGAGGCGTTCGGCGGGACGATCGCTCTCGCCGGCCGGGCCGAGCCCGCCGCCATGACCGGCGAGCTGACACTGCAGTGGACCGAGCTCGCTTATCCCGCCGGGGCGTCGCACACCGGCCGGGTGTCCCTGTCGATCGCGCCTTCCGAGCCGGGGCGCTTCACCGGGCCGCTGGCGTATCACGTGGAAGGCATGGCAAACGGCGGGCGCGTTCTCGTCGACGGCGAGGCCGACCTGCTGCTCAACGAGGCCGGCCGCCTGACCGCGGACCTGCGGTTCGACGAACTCGCCTGGCGGAGCGAGGCGGCGTCAGTCGACCTCGGCGACCTCGTCGCGGCGCTGCGGGTCGATCGCCAAGCCCTGCGCCTGACGAAACTGGAACTGCCCGGCTCGCCCGGATTCGAGGGATCGGGCCGCTTCACTTTCGCCGAGGGCACGTGGCAGGGCGAGGTTCGCGGGGCCGGCCTGCCGATCACGGGCGTCGATGTCCCGCCGCTCGATTACGAGATCGTGGTCCGCGGCTCGCCGTCGCGGGTGAACCTGCATCGTCTGCACCTCGCGGATGCGCAGACGACGGTGACCGTGGTCGGCGACTGGCAGCTTGGCCGGGCGATACCGCTGCAGGTGAAGTTCGAAGCGGCGCGGCGCGACCCGCTGCGCATCGAGCGCGGCGAGCTGACGTTCGCCGCCGCCCGCGCCGACCTCGAAGGCAAGATCACCGGCACGGTGCGGCCGCTGGCCCTCGACGTCTCGGCATCGGTGACCGGCCGGGAGGTCGAGATCGGCAAGCACCTTCGCCCGCAGCTTATCGTCCCCGTGGCGGGGCATGTCAACGACCGGGAGGCGGCGCTGGTCAGCCAGCCGATCGACATCCTCGGCGGCAAGTGGACGCTGACCGGCGAGTGGCGGGGCGAGCCGAGCCGGCTCACCGCCCGGATCGAGATGGCCGAGGTCCCCCTCGCCCGGGCGGACGACGTGTTCGGCGAGCCGGTCGAACTGCGCGGCACGCTCGACGGCGAGCTGGAGGCGGCCCTGCCGCGCATGGACCCGGAGCAGCTCGAGCTCGCCGGGCAGTGGCGAATCGTCGAGCCCGGCTGGCGCGAGATGACCACCGACGAAACCAGGGGCCGACTGCGCCTGCTCGAAGGCGAACTGTCGCTGGAAGACGTGGAGGTGCGCCACGGCCGGGGCGTGGCCAACGCCGCGGTGCGGGTGAATCTCGATACCGGCCGGGTGCGGCTGGATTTCGACGCCGAGCGCTGGCCCATCGCCTATGAGCCGTACGAACTGGCCGGCGTGGCCAGCGGCACCGGCGATCTCGACCTCGATCTGAAGGCGATGGAGTTTGAAGGCCCGATCGATCTGAAGATGAAGCTCCACCGCGGCGACCATGCGGTGGCGGACCTGGAACTCGTCGGGCGCATGGACCACCGCCTCGCCGAACTTGAAACCATCACCGGCACCCTGCTCGGCGGGGAGGTGAGCGGAACCGGGAGCGCCGACCTCGATCAGCCGGCCAACAGCGAGCTCACGCTCGACACGGCCGGCGTGAGCTTCGGGCGCGTCGCCGCGCTCTGGCCTTCGCTCAAGGACGCGCAAGGCGCGGTCGACCTCTCCTTCGTGCTGCGGCATACCGCGGACGGTCGGGCGCCCAGCCCCGTCGAGGCGGTGCTCAAGCTCGACGGGCGGGAGGCGATGTATCGCGGGCTGACCTTCGAGACCGGCGAGGCGACGATGTACCTCCTGCCCAGCAGCGACGAGGCGAGCGATGCCGGCCGCTGGGTCGACCGGCTCCTGCTGCAGCAGTCGCGCTGGCAGTTCGGCCAGGGCGCGGTCGATCTGTGGGGCCGCGTGACCTGGCGCGAGCAGGGCTGGTTCTACTACCTGCAATCCGACCTGCGGGACCTCGACGTCAACCGCATCGCAAAGGCGTTTGCGGGCGACGAGAGCAACCCGCCGCGGGCGACGCTGAACGGGTCGATGCGGATCACCGGCCCGGTGGCCGAGCCGGGCAAGCGCTTCGGCCGGGCCGAGCTGCGGTTCACCGAGGCCGACCTCGCCAACGAGGGGGTCATCGCCGGGGTGTACAACCTGTTCAACATGGACCTCAACGCCGAGCCCACCGGCACGGGCCGGGCGAAGATTCGGCTCAGCGGCTCGCAGGTCGTCATCCGCCAGGCCCGTTATGAGAATCGCGGACTCGAGATGCACTTCGAAGGTCGCCTCGACGATCTCGACCGGGGCGGCGCTTCGCCCATCGCCGGCTACGCGGTGGTCGTGTCGCGCTTTCTGCCGGACGCCCCGCTGCTGACCCAGATCGGCGACGCGATGGGCGCCGTCCAACGCTTCACCAACGCCGTGCGGTTCACCGGCACCTGGGCCGAGCCGACCATACAGTGGGTCCCCATCGAAAAGGCCAAAGCCGCGGCGAGCAGCTTGAACCCGATCCAATGACGCGGTGCGGGTAAAGCCGACGACGGCATCGTCGCCACGCGACCGCCCGGATCCGTGCGGCCCCTCGTCACGCGGCCGGACGCACCGCCCCCGCGATGTGATCGCGGGCGTTACATGGCGGGGCGGGGCCAGTAATTCGCATTTCCTGTTCACCTGTTCTAAAGTCGAAGATCGATGTCTGTGACCGCCTCGACAACGGTCATCGGAATTGACTGCGCAGTGAGCCCCGCCAACATCGGGCTGGCCCGGGCGGAGTTTGCGGGCGGGCAGCTTGCGCTGACCCACGTGGAGACCGGGACAACCGACCTGGCGGTGGAGCAGACGGTCAAGGCCTGGCTTGACGGTGGAAAGCGGGCGCTGCTGGCCCTGGATTGTCCGCTGGGATGGCCGGCGTCGCTCGGCGAAGCGCTGACCACCCACGTGGCCGGGCAAGCCCTGCCCGGCGAACCGAACCACTTGTTCCATCGGCGGACGGATGACGTCATTCGCAGTCGCCTCGGCAAGAATCCACTGGAAGTCGGGGCGGACCGGATCGCCCGCACGGCGCACGCCACGCTCGGTTTGCTCGACCGCGTCCGCAACGCGACGGGCCGGGACATCGCGCTCGCCTGGGAGCCGGGCTCCTGCGACGGCGTCTTCGCCATCGAGGTCTACCCCGCGGCCACGCTGAAGGTCCGCGGCCTGATCGCCGCGGGCTATAAGAAGCCGACCCGGCAATCGACGCGCGGCGAGATTCTCCGGCAACTCGAGCCCCTGATCGCGGGCATCGATGACCGTCGAAGCGAAATGCTTCGATCCGCCGATGCGCTGGACGCGGTGCTTTGCACCCTCGCCGGTGCGGATTTCCTTCGAGGCGACGTGATGAAGCCGAACATCGACCGCGAAGTGGTCGAGCGAGAAGGGTGGATCTGGGTTCGCCCGCCGCGCGAAACGTGATGTGCGTTGCCTAGGATGTGTCATGTCGAGCGACGAAACTCATCGTGCTGTGCTGCCTGACGCGGGGCGGTCGGCGGCTGCACCATGGATGCGCCGGGTGCTCATCGCGGCGGCGGCGTACAACATGGCTTGGGGCGCGTGGGTGGTGTTGTTTCCGATCAGTCTTTTCACGTGGATCGGTGCCGAGCCGCCCCGCTATCCGCAGATCTGGCAGTGCGTGGGCATGATCGTGGGCGTGTACGGGGTGGGCTACGCCTGCGCCGCGATGAATCCCCTGCGGCACTGGCCGATCGTGCTCGTCGGATTGCTGGGGAAGATTCTCGGTCCCATTGGCTTCCTCGACGCGGCCCTCGTGCGGGGCACGCTTCCCGCCGCCTTCGGTTTCACAATCCTCACGAACGATCTGATCTGGTGGGTGCCGTTTTCACTGATCCTGTGGCGCGCGTATCGCGCTGCTCGGGGGGATCATGGGAATGCTCCATCAGTCGAGGGTTCTCCGGTCACGCCCGCCGCCCGTCCCGCTCGCGATTACCGCACGCCCGACACGATGAGGATCGATGCGACATGAACATCACGCGATACGGACGGGGCTGGCGATTGCGGGCTGAGCAGTGGCTGCCCGCAACGCCGCAGGAGGTGTGGCCGTTCTTCTCCGACGCCCGGAATCTGGAGACCATCACCCCGGACTCGCTGCGCTTCGAGGTGCTCACGCCCACGCCGGTTGAGATGGGGCAAGGCGCCTTGATTGATTACCGGCTGAAGGTTCGCGGTCTGCCGATCCGCTGGCGCACCCGGATCGAGGCGTGGGATCCGCCGCACCGCTTCGTCGACGATCAGCTCAAGGGGCCTTACAGGCGCTGGCATCACGAGCACACCTTCGAAGCGCGTGACGGCGGCACGCTCTGCCGCGACGTGGTGGACTACGAACTCTACGGCGGGCCGCTGGTGCCGCTGATCAACGCCCTGTTTGTCCGTCCGGACGTGAAGAAGATTTTCGCTTTCCGCCAGCGGGTGTTGGAGCAGAGGTTCGGCAGCGCGGACGAACGTGTCTCCGATGGCGCCTCGCGCGAGGGCGGGCGATGAACGTGACGGCCGGCGACATTGTGCTGTCGCTCCACGCCGCGGTCACGCTGTTCATGTTCGGGCTCATCTGGGTGGTGCAGCTCGTGCATTACCCGCTGATGGACTGTGTGTCCGCGGAGCGATTCGCCGCGTTCGAGAAGGAACACCAGCGGCGAATCAGCTATCTCGTCGGCCCGGCGATGTTGGTCGAGGGCGTCACCGCGGTCGTTCTGCTCTGGGTCCGCCCGCCGAGCGTGCCGATCTCCCTGGTGATCGCGGGGCTCGCGCTCATCGCCGTCAACGTCGTGTCCACCGCCGCCCTTCAGGTGCCGTGCCATACTCGACTGGCGCGGGGTTTCGACCGCGAGACGCATCGCCGTCTGGTCAACACCAACATCATCCGAACGGCGGCCTGGTCGATCCGCGCGGCGCTGGTGCTCGGGATGCTTCTGCGGGCGTAGGACGCCGGCGCCCGCGATGACATCGCGGGCATTGCACAACCCGGCCCGCGGCCCGAGTGTGTCATATTGGCAGGCCACGCGGCGATCTGTCGCGTCGCGGCAGGGTCGGAAATCGCCCTGACCATCATAAGCGTGGCGTTTTCAGGGTTTTGCGGTATGGACGCCCGGCACGGCGATTGCGAAGATTATCAGGCGATGCTTGCGGTCTGTTCGTGAGGGGCCGGCAGGCGTCAACAAACGTGAAGACAAGCCACAAGCGAGGTAGAACATCATGCCACAAGCAATCGGAATAGACCTGGGAACGACCAACTCCGTGGTGTCGGTGGTCGAAGGCGGCCAGCCGAAGGTGCTGGTCAACTCCGCGGGCAATCGCCTCACCCCGAGCGTCGTCGCCTTTACCGAGAAGGGCGAGATTCTCGTCGGCCAGCCGGCCAAGCACCAGCAGGTGACCAACCCGGCGCGCACCGTCTACTCGATCAAGCGGTTCATGGGTCGCCGGCACAACGAGGTCGAGCAGGAAGAGAAGATCGTCCCCTATGAGATTACCGGCGGGCCGCAGGACCTGGTCAAGGTCAAGGTCAACGACAAGGAATACACGCCGCCCGAGATTTCCGCCATGGTGCTCCGCGATCTGAAGAAGACCGCGGAAGACTATCTCGGCGAGAAGGTCGAGAAGGCGGTGATTACCGTCCCGGCCTACTTCA
>CAYFQS010000171.1:0-7631 GCA_964345245.1 uncultured Planctomycetaceae bacterium
CGCAGCAACCGGCGCCAGTCGAAGACGATCCGCGCGCCCTCGGCGTACAGCGGGTGGGCGTTGGCACAGCGTGCGCGGGATCGTATAATTAGCAGTTCAACCCCGAGATGTTGCGGTGCGGCAACGACTTGCGGAGTTTTGAGCATGAAGGCGACCACGGAGGCGGCGACCTCCATCGACAAAGACGCGCTGACTGCGCCGGCGAAGCTGGTCGAGCCGTACGTTGACCGTTGGCTCGACGAGCGGTCGCTGCCGGGGAATCTGCGCGAGGCGGTCCGGTATTCGCTGCTCGGGCCGGGCAAGCGCATGCGGCCGATCGTCGTGATCCGGAGTTGCGAGGCGGTCGGCGGCAAGGCGGAGCAGGCGCTGGCGCCCGCGGCGGCGATCGAGATGATCCACGCTTTCTCGCTGGTGCACGATGATCTGCCGGCCATGGACGACGACGACCTGCGTCGTGGCCGGCCGACGTTGCATCGCCACACGAACGAAGCCATGGCCGTTCTCGCCGGCGACGCCATGATGGCCCTCGCGGTGGAGCTGTTGACCACGCGGGTGAGCGACGCGACGCTCGCCCATCGGCTGGTGCACGAACTGGTGGTGGGCACGAACGATATGATCGCCGGGCAGGTGTACGACACGCTCAGCGAATTCGAGGATTTGACGCCCGAGATGGAGAAGTTGCATACCATCCACCGAAATAAGACAGGGGCGCTGATCCGCGCGTCCTGCCGGATGGGTGGCCTATGCGGCGGGGCGGAAGAAGCCGCGCTCGAAGCGCTCACCGTCTACGCCGACGCCATCGGACTGATGTTCCAGGTGGTCGACGACCTGCTCGACGTGACGCAGTCGACCGAGCACCTGGGCAAGACGGCGGGCAAGGACGTGGACCAGCAGAAGCTGACGTATCCGGCGTTGATGGGGATCGACGAAAGCCGGGCGGAGGTGGAGCGACTTCGAACGCGGGCCCACGAGGTCTTGGCCGATTTTGGCGACCATGCGAAGCCGCTGCACGAGTTGTGCGACTACCTGGCGGTGCGAACCAAATAACCCCGGCGGCGAAGCGAGCCGCGATGATTCGAACGAGAACGACGATGATGCGACGGATGATACACGGCCGGCTGGGGAGGCGACCCGCGAAGGGTCGGGCTTCCCGCTGGATGCAGCACGCCGCCGGCCACTGAATCCCCGCGCGTCAATCGAGGATGCGAGATATGCCTTACCCGCTTCTGCGAACCGTGGAAAGCCCGGCTGAGTTGAAGAAGCTCTCGGTCGAGCAACTGGAAGAACTGGCCGGCGAAATCCGCCAGGCGATCTGCGATCAGGTCTCGCGCACCGGCGGGCACCTTGCGCCGAACCTGGGCGTGGTGGAGTTGACCATCGCGCTGCACTACGTGTTCGACTTCGCCCACGACCGGCTGCTTTTCGACGTCGGCCACCAGTGCTACCCCCACAAGCTGATCACCGGGCGGATGGGTCTGCTGCCGAAGTTGCGGCAGGACGGCGGGATGGGCGGCTTTCCCGAACCGCGGGAAAGCGACTATGACCTGTTCAGCGTCGGGCACGCGGGGACCGCGATCTCCACCGCCGTGGGCATGGCGCGGGGCGACTCACTGCTCGGGCAGGACGACCGCAAAGTGGTCGCCCTCGTGGGCGACAGTTCCATCGTCAACGGGGTTTCGCTGGAAGGGATCAACAACGCCGGCACGCTCAAGCGGCAGATGCTCGTGGTGCTCAACGACAATGGCATGAGCATCGGCAATCCCCAGGGCGCGGTCGCGGCGTACTTCGACAGGGTGCGTCTGGACCCGATGTACGAGCACTTCAAGCGCCGGGTGCACGACGTACTGAAGCGGGTTCCGGGTGGTGATATGCTGGAAGAGGCGTATCACCGTTTCGGCGAGATGACCAAGGCCGCCATCGCCCACGAACACGTGTTCGAGCGGTTCGGCCTGCTGTGCGTCGGGCCGATCGACGGTCACGACCTGCCCACGCTCGTGGAAATGCTCAACGACGTGAAGGACCTCGACCACCCGGTGCTGCTGCACTGCAAGACGGTGAAGGGCAAGGGGTTCGACTTTTCAAGCGACGACCCGACGAAGTTCCACTCGCCCAAGCCGTTCAAGATCGAGGGCTGCCGGGTGGAGGTTGAGAAGGGCGGTCGGAGCTTCACCGCCGCCTACGCCGACGCTGTGATCGACATGATGAAGCGCGACGAGAAGGTCGTCGCGGTGACCGCGGGCATGCCGGACGGCACGGGCCTGGCGAAGGTGATGCCGGAGTTCCCGGAGCGCACGTTCGACGTGGGCATTGCCGAGTCGCACGCGACGGACATGTGCGCGGGCATGGCGAAGGCGGGTCTGCGGCCGTTCGCCACGATCTACTCCACCTTCCTGCAGCGCGGCGTCGACCAGGTGTTCCAGGAAGTGGCCCTGCAGGGCCTGCCCGTGCGGTTCTGCATGGACCGGGCCGGGCTCGTCGGCGGCGATGGCGCGGTGCACCATGGCTTTCTCGACATTGCGTACCTGCGGTCGATGCCGGGCATGACGCTGCTCGCGGCGATCGACGAACCGACGCTCCGCGGGGCACTGGAATTCATGCGGGTTCGGGACGACGGCCCGTCGGCCCTGCGGTATCCGCGGGACAACGTCGCCACCGAGCCGGTCAGCGAGAACCCGCCCGCCTTCGAGTCGGGCAAGGCCAACCGTCTGGCCGATGGCGACGACCTGGCGATTCTCGCCTACGGCATCACGGCTTACGACGCGCTCGAGGCCCGTGACGAACTGCGGGCCCGGGGGTACTCGGTGGCGGTGTACGACGCGCGGTTCGCCAAGCCGGTCGATCACGAACTGATCGCGGAGCTGGTCGGGGCGGGCACGCCGATCGTCACGGTCGAAGACCACGCCCTGCAGGGCGGGTTCGGCACGTGCGTGCTCGAGGCGTGCGCCGATCACGGCTTGTCGACCACGGGCATTCACCGCCTCGGCCTGCCGGACCACTGGATCTACCAGGGCTCGCGCAGCGGTCAGTTGCGCCTGGCCGAGATCGACGCCGAAGCCATCAGCGCCAAGGTCCGCGAGGTGCTCGACGCTTCGAGCGCGCAGGACCCCGAGCTCCGTATTCCCACCGGCGCGCGCAAGAGCGCGCGATGACGTAACCCTCCCTCCCCCAGCACGGACGCAAGACGCACATGGAAACGACACTCATCATTCTCAAGCCGGACGCGGTGCAGCGCGGCCTGATGGGCCGCATCATCGCCCGCCTTGAAGCCAAGGGCCTGAAGATCATCGGCGGCAAGTTCATGCAGGTCAGCGAGGAGCTGGCCAAGCAGCACTATGCCGAGCACGAAGGGAAGCCGTTCTTCGAATCGCTCATCGAGTTCATCACGAGCGTTCCGGTGATGGTGCTCGCGGTGCGCGGGCCGGAGGCGATCGGCGTCTGCCGCACGATCATCGGCAAGACCGACGGGAAGGCGGCCGATCCCGGCACCATCCGAGGCGACTACGGCCTCAGCAAGTCGACCAACCTCGTGCACGGTTCGGACAGCCCGGAGTCCGCCAAGCGAGAGCTCGATCTCTGGTTCGACGGCAGCGAACTCCACGAATGGCAGCCCACGCTCGAATCGTGGATCGACGGCTGACGGACGGAGGGTGGGGTCGGCCCGCCTCGGGGCAGCGAGCGCGGCAGCGCGCCGGGCCGAGGCGGATCATTTGAACTTCTCCTGACCGCTCATTTGTTTCCTGACTTCCGAATTGGGACACCCCCTGAGTTCGACTTTCGCCATTGTCGACGGCGGGAATCGGGGCCGGCTGGATCAATGAAAAAGGAGCCTCCTGACCGATGCGTGAAGTGGAATGGAATCCACGCCATCGAGCACGGTGGCTCACCATGTCCCTTGTACCTTCTTTCACGGCTCTGGCGCAACCGCTGGCCTGCGGGATGACCGCCCCCACCTTCGCCAATTTCCTGACGATTCTTACCGGCTGGGTCTTCGCGGACCGACGCACGGTCACCGGCATGCTTGGCCGCCAGCGTGGCCGGTCGGCGGCTGCCGACACCGAGGCAGTCGAAAAATCCTCCAAACCCTCAACACTGGATTCCAAGCCGCCGCATAATGGCGAAAGTCGAACTGAGAAGCGATGCGAGAAGCCGAGGCCTGAGAAGTGACGCGAGAAGCCGAGGGCTGAGAAGCGATGCGAGAAGAAGAAAGCCGAGGGCTGAGAAGCGATGCGAAGCATCGCGCCGAAGCCCCGGATCGCCGGCTCGTGACCGACGTCCGCGGCCACCGCTACGACATCCCCGACGACCGCCGCCTCGCTCCTCTCATTGCCATCGATTTTTCCCCGCCCGCCCCTTGCTCGCGATAGCGATTCCGTTAGAATATCCGGCTCGACACTGCGGGTGTAGCTCAGTGGTAGAGCGTCACGTTGCCAACGTGAATGTCGAGGGTTCGAATCCCTTCACCCGCTTTTCAGCAACCTCAGGGCTTAACGCGACTTAGCGAACCTGCCCATGGTGGGCAGTGAGGCCAGAAGCGAGGGTCAAAAACGGTAGTCTACCGTTTTTGGCTCCAGCCGAAGGAGCCTCACATGCCACGCCAACGCAAACTCCCCTCCTATCGACACCACAAATCCTCTGGCCAGGCGGTCGTCACGCTTGGCGGGCGGGACATCTACCTCGGCAAGCACGACACGGTGGCGAGTCACGACCGCTACCGCCAGGTGGTCGCCGAGTGGCTGGCCCACCACGAACAGACCCCCGCGTCGAGCACCACGGGGGCCATGCCTGATACGGCGCTGCTGTCGATCAACGAACTGTTCCTGGCCTACTGGCGATTCTGCCAGGGACACTACGTCGAACAGGGCAAGCCGACGCGGGAATGCGCCAACGTCAAAGACGCTGTGCGGTCGCTGGTGCAGGACTATGGCGACATGGCCGTCCGTGAATTCAGGCCGTCCACGCTCAAGGCGGTCCGCCAGTCCATGATTGATAGCGGGCTGGCCCGGACCACGATCAACGACCGAGTCAACCGCATCCGGCGCATGTTCAAGTGGGGTGTGGAGAACGATCTCGTCGACGCTTCGGTGTTGCATGCGTTGCAGGCGGTCGCCCCGCTGCGACGCGGACGATCAGGCGCTCGCGAAGGAAAAGGGGTGCAGCCTGTGCCCAAGGAACAACTCGATGCGGTCTTGCCGCACCTGCCACCACTCATCAAGGCGATGGTGCATGTCCAGCTCTATACCGGCATGCGTCCGGGCGAGTTGGTGGTCATGCGTAGCGGTGATCTGGACACCAGCGACAGCATTTGGTGTTACTCTCCCCCGAAGCACAAGACCGAGCGTTTCGGCCATGACCGGCGGATTTACATCGGCCAAAGGGCTCAGCGATGCCTTGAGCCGTACCTGTCGCCCGACTTGGATGCCTACATCTTTGACCCCCGACTTGCGATGGCAGAGCGCTGGGCCGAGCGGCCGACCCACCGTCGCAGTCCGAACACGCGCAGAAAGACCGGGCGGCGGATACGTACGCGGTACACGCCGACGAGCTACCTGCGGGCGATTTATCACGCCTGCGATCGAGCGTTTCCGCCACCGGCGCACTTGGCCAGGCGTCGCGTCCAAGGAAAGCGACGAGAGCGATGGGAGGTGCAGGCAGAATGGCGCGATCGGCTCGGCGAAGTGAAGTGGGCAGAGCTACAACAGTGGCAGAAAGACCATCGCTGGCATCCCCATCAGCTTCGGCACAATGCCGCCACATTCCTCCGGAGGGACTTCGGCGTTGAAGCCGCGCGGCTCATCCTCGGCCACCGGTCAATCGCGGTGACTGAGCTGTACGCGGAACTGGATCAAGAAAAGGCCGTCGAGATCATCAGCAAAGTCGGTTAGACTCATCGATGGCGGTACCGACACCCACCGTGTCGTGCGGCGCCCGTCGTGACACCCCCCGGCGCGACGGGCGCCGAACCGCCCTTCCGGCTGTCCAGGGGCGCCCGGCATCCCGAATGTAAATGCTTCGTCAATCGCTCCGGCGCTCGTTCATGAATATACGATCGACCTGCTTCTTCGCGGCCACGGCGGAGGAGCGACGTCTCGCGGCCGTCCCCGGGGGCCTGTGGTGCACTGTGGGCGGATCGTGATCCATCGTCGCGGGATCCCCATCCGAACTGCTCAAGGCTTCGGCGAAACGTTGCAGAGCCTGTCGTGAGGTGTATGTCGTCCCACCAATTCTCAGGGTTTCAAGGCGGATGCCATCGCGAACGCCGCGCTGGGCCCAACGGTACACCGTGCTGATGTGTAGCCGCTTGCCATTGGGCCGCCTCGGCAGGAGCTTGGGAACCTTGGGCAATGGAACCAGTTCCTCCCTGTGATGGTCGATCATGATCCGCCTCCCCTTACGCGCGTCTCGATACACCCGGTTGAGGTTGACCGGTCGGCTAGCATGGATTCTTCAGGCCATGGGCGGTGTTTGGATGGTCGGCAAGGTGTCATGTTCAGTGACCGAGAACGCACGGTGGGATTGGCCGAAGCTGCCGCGGCCGGTGTAGTTTGCCTGCGTGAAGGTGGCAATTACGTGTTGTCAGCGTCCCGCTGAGTAACCATGGGCTTGCCCCACTGTTTGAAGAAAGGGAATCTGCTGCGCGACGCAGCGGTCCCGGAGATTCCTCACCCATCCGGGGGGCATCGGCCGGGCCCGCGCACTCGACTCGCCGCCGACGATCCCCCAGTGGATGCCGGCCAGGTGGCGGTCCGGGAGCGGCCCGGGCAGCGGTTCCAGCGAGAGGAGGCGCACCTTCGCGGGTACCTGCCGCAGATGATCCGCCCGGCAGGCCCAGTCGTTGTTCTCGACGCTGACGCCCATCCACAGGTTGTCCGGCCAAGGCAGCGCGGCCGGCCAGATTCTGAAGTCGCTCGGAGCGACTCCCACTCACGACATCCTGGTAGTAGAAGGTTTTGCCCGCATGGCCCGGGTGGCCCCGGGCAAAGCCCGCGAGGCGATTGGACATCACCAGGGCGTAGCAGTTCTGGCATCCGGGGTTGCACTTCGTGCAACCGGTGACGGGATTCCAAGTCTTCTCGGTCCATTCGATTAGGCTTCGGTTAGACATGGGCAGCGCTCCTCGATCGAGATTCTCAAGAATCCTGTCAGCGATTCACTCGCCGCAGGTGGGGCACGGGCGGTGGCCGCATTGCGGGCAGCGTTCCGGCGTCCGCGTGTCCGCCATCGGATAGCCGCAGCGAACGCAGAAGAGCATCGGCGGAACGTCGCCCGCAAGCAGGAGCTCGCGCTTCGACTGCAGGTCAGGACGAGCGGCTTGATGATCACTCTGGTTTGTGTTGGTTGGGCTGTTGTTCTGATTCATCGTGTCTCCGAGTAGTTGCTCATGGTTACGGATGTCGCCTGGTGCGCAGTAGATCCATGATGAAGTGGACCACAAAGGTGGCTACCACGGTGATGATGACCACACCGAAGAAGTGGTCGGCGAACCATCGGTTGATGTCCGCGTCCGCGCCGATACCGCCATCGGGCGGTCCGAAAAGCAGAATGGCCACGAGAACGCTGACGACGAGCGCAGCGAAGACGACCAACATCTCGACCTGTCTCTGAGTCAGCCGCGGCGTTGACCCGGAGTGGGG
>CAYFQS010000172.1:0-7622 GCA_964345245.1 uncultured Planctomycetaceae bacterium
CCCTGGAGCCGGAACAACGGGCGTGGTCGCTGGGCACGCCGGGCTGGCACCGGGACATGGACAAAGCTGCGGTCGAGCAGGCGGGACCGGTTGCGCTGACGCCCGTCGAGCCGCGGGTGGCCCGGGCGACGCGGCGAGCCCGCGTGTTGCCGCGCACCCGCCCGTCGGAAATGGAGGGCGGCGACCGTGTGCAACTCGCCGACCTGCTTCGCTTCAATCAAGGCGAGGCGATGAGTCGTGGCAGCGTGATTCACCAGTGGTTCGAGCTGATCGGCTGGCTGGACGAAGACGGCGAGCCGACCGACGAGCAGCTTCACCGGGCCGTGGCCGGAATGCACGTGTCGGCAAGCGACCTCGAGGCGTGGCGGGACGAGTTCCGGGAGATGCTTACTCGACCGAACATTCGCGAGGCGCTGAGCCGGGGCGTCTTCGGGGACCACGCGGAGGCGCACTGCGAGCGGCCGTTCATGATCCGCGACGGCGACAGCGTGCTGAGTGGTTCCTTCGACCGCCTGGTCGTCGTGCGCGAGGGCGGCAATGCGGCGCGGGCCGAGGTGATCGACTTCAAGACGGATCGTATCGATGAGGATCGTGAGGGCGCGGTCGAGGAGCGGTCCGGCTTCTACGCGCCGCAGATCGACGCCTACCGCCGCGCCGCGGCGAAGCTCTTCGCCCTGCCCTCTGACGCCGTGACCGGCAAGCTGCTGTTTCTCGAAGCCGATGTGGTGCGGTCGGTCTGACGCCGGCGCTCACGGGGCGGGGACGAGGGCGGTGTCTTCCCAGATCGGGCCGGTGCGCTGGTTCAATCGCGGGCCCACCAGTACGAAGCGGAGCAGCCAGGGGCTCTCCGGCTCATCGCCGGTATCCATGATGCTGATGTGCAGTCGGTACCAGGTCGCGGACACCGCGGAATCGGATCGCAGGTGAATCCGGTACCGCGGGCTGATCTGGTCGAGCCGGTCGATCAGGCGGTTGGCGAAGCGCTCGAAGCGGGCGCCCGAAGCATCGGTCAGGTTGCGTGGCCGGGACAGTTGCACCGTCGCCGGCCGGCCGGTCTGTGACAAACTGGTCTCCAGGGACCGGCGCATGTTCTGCACCATCCGGTCGATCTCAACCGTCATCACTTCGTCGGTGTTCGCGGAGATGAGCGGGCCCCGCCCGTCGCCCGGACGACGCTCGTCGGCCCGGGGCGCCTGACAAGCCACGCCAACCATCATGATGGTCACGGCCAGCAGCGCCGGCAGCCGGACGCGAACCTCGAATCGACGCATCGGATCGGTCGCAGGTCGGTGTCGGTGTGCCATGACTCAAGGTTACCACGGGCGGAGCGATCTCCCAAGGGACGGGAGTGTCCCGCTGGCTGACAGGGAAAACCCACGGCCGCCCACTTGCGAATCGCGGAGGCGCAAAAACATTGTGAAATCTGCAAAGCCCCGGTCGTCGGCGGGTTGAAACCCGCAGGTGAGTACTCAGTCCGGTTGGATCGCTGTAAAGCGCGCTCTTATCGGAACTTCGTACCGACCTCGGCGGACGACGATCACACCCCGTTCTGCCCATCCGTCATATTCGCTACCACCGGATTAAGTCGTTCAGATTCATCGACGATGAATACCCACGCAAGCGGTACGGAGAAGGTTTCCAGGCCGTGACTGAATGAGGAAGGTAGCAGTGGACCTGCAGTATTCATCCAAGCCGAGCGAGTGGCGACTCGTGGATCAACCCGCTCATGGCTCATCCACAGAGGAGGAACGGATCAAGCGGTTCCTCGACGTGGCTGGAGCATTGTTCGGGCTGGTGTTCACCGCGCCGCTGCTCGCGATCTGTGCCGTGATGATCAAGCTGTCCGACGGCGGGCCGGTGCTCTACACCCAATGGCGGGCCGGTCGCGGTGGATGGCTGTTCCGCATCTATAAGCTGCGGACGATGTACCTTGACTCCGAGCGGCGCACCGGCGCGGTGTTCGCCCGCCGGAGTGACGACCGGATCATTCCGCTCTGCCGCTGGATGCGGCGGAGCCATGCGGACGAGTTGCCGCAGCTCATCAACGTGATTCGCGGCGAGATGTCGCTGGTCGGTCCCCGGCCGGAGCGTCCGGAGATCATGGACCAGCTCGCCGAGGACGTGCCGGGCCTGGAACGGCGCCTCGCGGTCAAGCCGGGAGTGACCGGCCTCGCCCAGCTTCGTAACGGGTACACGAACGACGTCGAGAGCGCGCGGCGGAAGCTCGCCCTCGACCTCGCCTACATCGAACGCATGGGCTGGTTGACCGACCTTCGACTGATCCTCGGCACGGTGCCCCGCCTGTGGGATCGGACGGCATGTTGAACTCCGATGTCCCAGGGAACACGAACGTGGAAGAGCCGACGTTGTCAGGAGCAACCACGATGAGCGACAAGTGGATGAGAACAATCGGCCGCCCGAGTCTGCCTCTGCTGGCTCTGCTGCTGGTGGGGCTGGGCGGCTGCCAGCGATACCACGACGTCTCGACCTTCGCCACCCCGGCGATGGCCCCGGTGGAAACGACGCCTTACCGCGTGGCCCCGCCCGACGTGATCTCCGTGCGCAGCATGGAAGCCACGGAGATCAACACGCAGGCGGTGGCGATCGGCCCCGACGGGTCGATCGACCTGCCGCTGGTCGGCCGCGTGGAAGTCGCCGACATGACCCCCGGCGAAATCGCCGAGGAGCTGGAAAGCAGGGCCGGTGAGTTTTACAAGGAGGTGGACGTGGCGGTGTCGGTGGTGAGCTTCCGATCGCAGCACGTGTACGTCTTCGGCGAAGTCGCCGGGGCGGGACGCTATGCCTATAACGGTTCGGACACCGTGCTGGACCTGATGGCTCGGGCCCAGCCGACGCGCCTGGCCGATGCGAACCGCATCCAGGTGCTGCGGCCGTCGCCGGATGGGGAGACGGCCGAGCGCATGACCATCGAGTTGAACAAGTGGGTGGAGGAAGGAATTGTCGACCGCAACGCGTTGTTGAAGTCGGGCGACATGATCTACGTTCCCCCGAACGGGCTGGCCCGCGTGGGGCTCGCCCTACAACAGTTGCTGCTGCCGCTGCAGCCGGCCGCCTCCGTCGTGCAAGCCCCCGTTGACATCGACGACGCCTCCGGGCGTTACGGCAGCGATACCTCGCGGGACAGGCGGTAAGCCCCGTTTTCGCGAACACCGGGAAGTGGGTTGTACCACCATGGCCAAGAGCAATGAACATACCGACACTCTGAACGACATCCGTCGGATGATCGCCCGCCATCGCTGGCGATTTTTCGTGCCGTGTTTCATCGTCATGCTGGCGGTGCTCGTGGGAGCGCTGTTCCTGCCTCGCAAGTATGAAGCGCGGGCGACCTTTGAGCGGCGGAACGACCTGGTGATGAGCGAAATCGCCGGTCGCGGCGCTCCGCAGTCGTTCACCCGTCTCAAGCGGTCGCTGATCGAAGAACTCGGCGGTCTGCCCGCCGTCGACCAGGTGGTCAGTGATCTCGGGTTGGCGGAAGGTGCGGCCACGAGCGACGGGCGCGAAATCGCCCGGCACGATCTCGTCCAGGAAATCCACCGCAACGTCCGCGTGAGCTTCGACATGTCCACGCCGGATACCGACCGCATCCGCGTGATCTATGTCGACGAGGACCCGGAACAGGCCCGCGACGTCGCCAACCAGCTCGTCCGAAACTACATGGACCGGGCACGGCAGCAGGTGGACCAGATGCTCGGGCAGGCGGCGACGTTCTTTGACGGCCAGGTCGAGGACGCCCGCCGCAAGATCGATCAGCTTGAAGATAAGAAGCTGCAGTTCGAGATCGATCACGCCGGCCTTCTGCCCGACGACTCGCTGAACTCCCAGGCGTCGCTGACCGCGGCGGAGGAACGGCTGCTCGTCGCCCAGCAGCGAATGCAGACCGCGGAGAAGCAGTTGCGACAGATCGAGGTGGAACTCGGCAAACTCGACGGCGATGAGCCGGCCACGATCGTGACGGGGCGGAACCCGCAGATCGATGTGCTCGTCAGCCAGCGGCGGCAGTTTGAGAAGCGGCTCGAAGAGGCCATGGTCATCCGCAAGATGACCGAGAAGCACCCGAACGTAATCGCCCTTCGCCAGAAGATCGAGGAGATTGACGCCCGCATTGCCGAGACGCCGGAAGAGATCGTCACCGAGAAGATCTTTGAGAGGAATCCGAAGCTCACCGAACTGGAGATGGCCAAGCTGCACGCCCAGAGCGAATACGACGCCGCGGTCGAGCAGGTGAAGGTCTCCCGGAAGCAGGTGGCCACCCTGCGGGCTCAGACGGCCAAGTACTTCCCCGTCCGGGCCGAGTACCGACGCATCGAGCGATCCATCGAGGACGCCCAGCGTCAGCTCGCGTTCTGGGAGGACAACCTGCGGCGGGTGGAGATGGCCCTGACCGCCGAGCTCGGGCAGCGCGGGATCACCATGGACTTCCTCAAGCCCGCGGGAGCGATTCAGCGACCGAGTTCGCCGGACCTGCTCCAGGTGCTGTTTGCCGCGATCACCTTGGGCGGGGCGGCCGGTGTGGGCATGGTCCTGCTCGCCGATCGGGCCGATCAGACCTTCCATCGCGTCGAGCAGGCGACGCGCGATCTGCCGGCCCCGGTGCTCGGCGCGGTCACCGAAATCATGACCAGCGCCCAGATGCGCTGGCGGCGGTTCGTGCAGCGCTTCGTGCAGCCGGCCGCGGTCGCGGTGATGATCGCCACGATCGCCGCGGTGGCGTACCTGAACTATGTCACGCTCCGCGCGCCCTACCTGCTGCAGGACACGGCCGCCGCCGCCCGGAACGACACCACGGATGATTCGGCTGAGCCGATGCTCAGCTTACGCTGAAAGGGATCGGGATGTACCTCGAGTTCCACGGACTGAAACGGCAACCCTTCGACAACACCGCCGACCCGCGGTTTCTCTATGCCAGTGAGGATCACCGCGAGGCCCTGGCCAGTATCGAGTACACCGTCCGCATGCGGAAGGGCATGGTGCTGATCTCGGGAGAGATCGGCGCGGGCAAGACCACGATCAGCCGGGCGATCCAGCAGCGGCTGAAGGAAACGACGCGGATGGTGTTCGTCCGTGAGGCGCCGCGCACCCCGCGTGAGCTGCTTCACCACATCTGCCGGGCGATGGACCTTGCGGTCACCGCCAGCGCGGATCGCGGCACGTTGCTCGCCGCGATCGAAGAGAACCTGCTCGAACACCATCGGCACAATCGACCGGTGGTCCTGCTGATCGACGAAGCCCAGATGCTCAGCCCGTCGGTCCTCGACGAGGTCCGACTGCTTTCCAACGTTGAAACGTCTACGGCGAAGCTGCTGCAGATCGTGCTCGTGGGCCAGCCGGAACTCCGGCAAATGGTCCAGTCGACGCGGATGAACGCCCTGCGTCAGCGCATCGTGCTCGGCCACCATCTGCAGCCGCTGAGCCGGGCCGACACCGGCAACTACATCCGCCATCGACTGAACGTCGCCGCGGGAAGTGAGACGTGCCGGGTGAGTTTCGATGAGGACGCGGTGGAGGCGTTGTTCGGATATGCCGGCGGCGTGCCGCGGCTGATCAACGTGGTCGCCGACAACTGCTTGCTCGTCGCCTTTGTGCGCAGCCGTCATCGGATCGACCGCTCCGTCGTGGAGGCGGTGCTGCAGACGCTCGTGCCCGGCGGGCAAACCGACCCATGGGAGCCGAAGCTGGTGGAACACCGACAGGCGGCGTAACGAACTGCCTGTAGCAGAGAGACGGCTGAATCGAGGAGTAGCGCAATGGGATTCATATTCGACGCGATGAACCGCAACGGCGGGGGCGAGGCGGACAAGCCGGACCCGCCCGATCTGCGACTGGCCGAGGACGAGCTGCCCTCGTCCGTGGCCGACGACGGCGGCGACGCCGACGCCGACGCCGCCCCCCGGCCGGACGGCCCCGACGCCCCGGAAGACGCCGAGCAGGGGGCGGCCGTCGCCGCGCCGCAGCTCGTCGTCGACGCGGAGATGCAGCTCGACGAACGGCTGGTCATGATCCACGCCCCCGCGAGCATCGCCGCCGAGGAATACCGCGGCATCCGCACCCGCCTGCTCGCCAAATGGAGCGATCGCCGGCACCTCGTGCACACGATCACCTCCGCGATGCCCAAGGAAGGCAAGACCATTACCAGTCTGAACCTCGCCTTGACCTTCGGGGAGATGGACGAGCGAAGCACGGTGGTGATCGAAGGCGACCTGCGCGTGCCGACATTCCAGATGATGACCGGCTTCGATGACGGCCCCGGGCTTATCCAGGTTCTGCAGGGTAAATCAACGATCGACGCGGCCCTGCGACCGTTCGCGAACTCGAACGTGAAGGTACTCGCCTCGGGGGGCAGGACATCCGACGATGCGATGCAGTTGATCAGCTCCCCGCATCTCACGCGGACGGTTCAGGCGCTGCGACAGCGGTTCGATCACGTGATCATCGACACGCCGCCGGTGCTCGACCTCGCCGACGCGGGCATTCTCGGGGCACACAGCGACGACGTGCTGCTCGCGGTGCGGATGAACCGCACGCCCCGGCCCCTCGTGGATCAGGCGATTCGCACCCTCCGCAGCTACAACGCCCCGGTGGCCGGAGTCGTGCTGACCGACCTGAGCCATCCGGCCCATCGTTACCGCTACAAGTACGGCTACCGGTACGGTTACCGTTACGGCTACGGCTACCACGGACATTCACCGCAGCGTTTACGACGTTCGGCCTGAGAGCTTCAGCAAGGTAGTGACGCGATGACTCGAATGTCCAGTCCATCCCGCCCGAAACTGTTGATGGTCACGCACCGCGTGCCCTATCCGCCGGACAAGGGCGACCGCATCCGAACCTGGCATACCCTTCGCCAGGCGGCGCGGCAATTTGACGTGTCCCTGGCGTGCCTCGCGGACGAGCCGCTGCACATCGACGTCTGGCGGACCCTGCGCGATCAGACCGAACGTATTGCCATTGAACCGGTAGGCGGCTTGGCGCACCGCGCTCACATGCTCGGGCACTGCCTGATGCGACGCAGCATCTCCGAAGGCGCCTTCTACTCGCCTCGCCTCCGCGAGACGATCCGCCAGTGGCATGAAGACCAGCCGTTCGATGCCGTGCTCGGCGTCTGCTCGTCCATGGCCCGGTACGTCGCCGACCTCGACGGGCCTTGCAAGGCCATGGACCTGATCGACGTGGATAGTCGCAAGTGGTCGGATTACGCCGATGCGACGATGAATCCGGTGTTGCGGCGGCTGTATCGCCTCGAGGCCTGTCGCGTCGCTCAGTGCGAACGCTGGATCTCGCAGCGCTTCGATGCCGTGAGCGTCGTGACGGAGTCTGAAGCGGAGATTCTGCGACACACGGCCCCGCCGGCCCGAGTGGTGGTGGCCAACAACGGCGTTGACCTGGATTACTTCCGGTCAATTCCCCAAACCAACAAGCCAACGGCGACATTCGTCGGCGCCCTGGACTACCGGCCGAACGTGGACGGCGTGGCGTGGCTGGCCCGGAAGGTCTGGCCGGAGCTGCGGCGGCGTGTGCCGCAGGCGCGGCTGCGGATCGTCGGCCGCCGGCCTGTGGCCGGCGTCGCGGGACTCGGAGAACTGCCTGGCGTCGACGTCATTCGC
>CAYFQS010000173.1:0-7616 GCA_964345245.1 uncultured Planctomycetaceae bacterium
CCCGGCGCCGATCCGTGTGCTCTGGGTCACGCCGCTGCGTGCGCTGGCCCACGACATCGCCCACGCCCTGCGGCAGCCGGTCGAGGCCATGGACCTGCCGTGGTCGGTCGAGCTTCGCACCGGCGACACGCCGAGTTCACGCAAGCAACGGCAGAAGAAACGTCTGCCCACCGCGCTGGTGACGACCCCGGAGTCGCTGTCGCTGCTGCTCAGTTATCCGGAAGCGCGGCAGCGCTTCGCCACGCTACGGTGCGTGGTCGTCGATGAGTGGCATGAGTTGATGGGCACGAAGCGCGGCGTGCAGATGGAACTCGCCCTTGCCCGCCTCCGCGCTTTCGTGCCGGGCCTGCGAACGTGGGGGCTGTCGGCGACGCTCGGGAACCTCGACGAGGCCCGCGACGTTTTGCTCGGCGCCCACGCCGGCTCGCAGGGGCAGCTCGTTCACGGCCCGGACCTCAAGCAGATCGAGGTGGTCACGCTCGTTCCCGATCAGATCGAGCGGTTTCCATGGTACGGGCACCTCGGCGTGAAGCTCCGCGAAGCGGTGGCCCGCCAGATCGAGCGCGCCGACGCCACCCTCATGTTTACCAACACCCGCAGTCAGGCCGAGCTATGGTTCCAGGGGTTGCTGCGCGTGCGGCCGGACTGGATCGGACGAATCGCCCTGCACCACGGGTCGCTCGATAAGAAGCTCCGCACGGAAGTGGAGCGGATGCTCGGGACCGGAGGGTTGGGAGCGGTGGTTTGCACCTCGTCGCTCGACCTGGGCGTGGACTTCTCGCCGGTGGACCAGGTGATGCAGGTCGGCTCGCCGAAAGGCATCGCCCGGCTCATGCAGCGGGCCGGCCGCAGCGGCCACCAGCCGGGCAAAGTCTCGCGAGCGGTGTGCGTGCCGACGCATGCCTTCGAGCTGGTCGAGTTCGCCGCGGCGCGGCGGGCCATCGCCGACCGCCACATCGAGGCCCGCCCGCCGCTTCGTCTGACCATGGATGTGCTCGCTCAGCATCTCGTCACGGTCGCGACGGGGGAGGGATTCGATGAGGCCGACCTGCTCGCCGAGGTCCGCACGACGCACGCCTTCACGGAGCTGACCGACGAGCAGTGGGGATGGGCGATGGCGTTCGTCACGCAGGGCGGCCGCTCGCTCGGGGCGTACCCGGAGTATCGCAAGGTCGTGCGCGATGGAACCGACGGTCGGTGCCGCGTGGCGAGTCGGCGGATCGCGCGCATGCACCGCATGATGATTGGCACGATTACCGGCGACGCCGCGATGTTCGTCCGGTTCAGCAACGGCCGCACGCTCGGCACCATCGAGGAGTCGTTCATCGGTCGCATGAAGCCGGGCGACCGTTTCATCTTCGCCGGTCGAAAGCTGGAATTGCTCCGTGTTCGACAGATGACCGCCTATGTGAAGACGGTGTCGAAGCGCAGCGGCAGCGTGCCCCGATGGGCGGGGGCGAGATTTCCCCTGTCCACCCAACTCGCGGACTACGTCCGCGAGCTGCTTGAAGAAGCGCGGCAGGGGCGATTCGAATCGGAGGAGATGCAGCGAATTCGACCGTTGCTTGAGTTGCAGCAGGCGGTCTCGCGAATCCCGGCGAAAGGGCGGTTGCTGATCGAGTTCACGCACAGCCGAGAAGGCCGCCACCTGTTCTTCTACCCCTTCGCCGGCCGGCTCGTGCACGAAGGCCTCGCCGCGCTCGTGGCGTATCGGCTGACCGCCGGCGAGCCGCGGTCGGTCACGGTCACCGCGAATGACTACGGCATCGAGGTTCTCTCGCCGCACGCCATCGAATGCGATGAACGCGAGTGGCGAGCGTTGTTCGACCGCAAGGGCTTGCTCGACGATCTGCTCGCCTGTGTAAACGCCACGCAACTCGCCCGGCGATATTTCCGCGACATCGCCCGCATCGCCGGGTTGGTCTTCACCGGCTATCCCGGAGAGCACCGCTCCGCCCGCCATCTGCAGGCGTCGAGCGAACTGTTCTTCGACGTGTTCACCGACTTCGACCCGGAGAACCTGCTGCTCGACCAGGCAAAACGGGAGGTGCTGGACAAGCAGTTGGAGTACACCCGGCTCACCGCGGTGATGGCGGCGATGACGAGCACGCCGCTGGACATCGTGCGGACCGAGCGGCTCACGCCGCTGGCGTTCCCGCTGCAGGCGGATCGGATGCGCGCCCAGTACGTGTCGACCGAGCAGTGGTCGGATCGGATTGCCCGGATGGTCGAGCGCCTGGAGGCGGCGGCGGAACCATGAGTCGACCAGTGCCAGAGCTTGATGTGATGGTCGGCGAGCACCGGTTGAGGTTGCTCGTGGATCGGGCGGCGTGGTGGCCGGCCGAGCGGACGCTGCTCGTGGCGGACACGCATTTCGGGAAGGCGGCGACGTTCCGCGCCGCCGGCATCGCCGTGCCCGAGGCCGCCGCCCACGATCTCGCCCGCCTCGACGCGCTGATCCAGGAAACAAACGCCGACCGCCTGGTCATTCTCGGCGACATGCTCCACGCCGCCGCCGGACGCACGAACGCCGTGCAGGATCGGCTCCGGCAATGGCGCGGCCGGCGCGACGAGCTCGAGGTCCTGCTGATCCGCGGCAACCACGACCGCGGGGCGGGTGACCCGCCGGACGACCTGGACATCACGTGTGTGGATGAACCTTACGAGCCGGCCGGTCTCACGCTGGCCCACGACCCGTCGGTCCTCCCCGGCCACCGCACGGGGGTGGCCGGTCATCTCCATCCGGCTGTCACCCTCCGTGACGTGGGGCGCACGCCGCTGCGCCTGCCGTGCTTCGTCCATGAACCCCGGCGGCTGACGCTCCCCGCCTTCGGCTCTTTCACCGGCATGCGGGCCGTCAGCCGCCAACTGCCTGCCATTGCGGTCACGCCGGCCGGCCTGGTCCGGGTACCGCGGTGAATCCGGCGATCCTTTTGCCCGGCGTCTGAGGTTGCTGTAGAATGAACGGATGGTGAAATCCCGAACTTTGTCGGGCCTGGCCGCAGGTGAAAGACGTTCGCGCCTATGACTGCTGATGAGTCTCCCAGCCGCAGAAGCAGCTCGTTTCGGAAGTTCTTCGTTCGGGGATTGGCGATCCTTCTGCCCACGGTGCTGACGCTCTGGATTCTCGTGATGGTCTACAACTTCGTGAACGACCGGATCGCGAGCCAGATCAATCTCGGGGTGCAGGAGGCGGTGTTGCGCATGACCCCCTGGCCGGCGGTCAGCGATCAGGAAATCCAGGAATACCGGGGCACGTCGGAAGGCGCGGCCGCGTGGGTGGCCAGCGGCCGGGACCGGCTCGCCTTTGAGCGGGCCGTCCGCCGTCATGAGCTGCGGCAATGGTGGCAGCAGTGGCTGGTGCTCGACCTGATCGGGCTGATCATCGCCATCGTGCTGATCTACATCGTCGGGCTGCTCGCGGGCAGCTACCTCGGCAATCGGCTTTACGCCCGGGGCGAGCAGATGCTCACCCGCGTGCCGATCATCAAGCAGATCTACCCGTCGGTGAAGCAGGTAGTCAACTTCGTGGTGGGAGACGCCGATACCAAAGTGAAGTTCAATCGTGTCGTGGCGGTGGAATATCCACGAAGGGGGATGTGGTCGTTGGGCCTGGTGACCGGAGAGACAATGCGAAACATCCAGAACGCGGTAAAGCAGCCGTGCAATACCGTGTTCATCCCGTCCTCGCCCACACCCTTCACGGGCTACGTGATCACCGTGCCGACAGAAGATACGCTGGAGTTGAACATCAGCATCGATGAGGCGCTACGATTTACGGTAAGCGGTGGCGTGGTCGTGCCGGACAGCCAACTCCTGGAGCAGCCGTTGGCGGCCGACACGCCGGAACAATCGAGCGAGTCTGGTCAACCTGAACCGACGTCGGCGGACCGACCGGGCAGCGCCGCGTCATGGGAGCCCCCACATGGATTTCAAAATCAGCGGCCGGAATGTTGAAGTTACCGACGCAATCCGCGATTATGCACAGAAGAAGACCGCCAAGCTCCCGAGGTACTACGACCTGGTGCAGGAAATCGCGGTCGTGCTCGAACGAGAGGATCACCGGCTGTACCACGTGGAATTGATCGTGGACATCGAGCACGCGGATCCAATCGTCGCGAACAGTGCGGCGGAAGACTTGTACGCCGCCATCGACGATACAACGGACAAGGCCGAGCGTCAGTTGACGGACCACAAGGAAAAGGTCCGCAACCGCAAGCGTTCGGTGACGAACCAATAGCCATCCGAGGCGTGTGGGTCCGACGCGGCTCGGGGTGAGAACCGTCCGCCTCCCTGAGGCAAGAGGGTGACCTGTATGAAACTCGGCGACTTCATTGACATCAAGGCCGTTGTCCCCGAACTCAAGAGCACCGAACGCGACGACGTGATCGGCGAGTTGCTCGACGCCCTGGTCGAGAGCGGATCGATCGACGCGTCGCTTCGAGACGAGCTGGCCAAGCAGATCATCGACCGTGAGAAGCACGGATCGACGGGCTTCGGCAAGGGGGTGGCCGTCCCGCACGTCAAGCACGCCGGGATCAAGCACATGGTCGCCACCATCGGGGTCTCGCAGCGGGGGGTGGACTTCAACGCCCTCGACAAGGCCCCGGTGTACAGCGTGGTGCTGCTGCTCTCGCCCGAGGACAAGCCCGACGAGCACCTGCAGGCGATGGAGAACATCTTCCGCAACCTGCAGAAGGACATGTTCCGCCGCTTCCTGCGTCAGTCGAGTTCGGCTGACGACATCAAGGACCTGATCAGCGAAGCGGACAATCACCAGCTTCAGGCCTGAGTCTGGCGCCGACGCCGCCCGGGCAATTGCTGCATGCGCCATGACCCAGACGCCAGGCAATGTGTGCACAGCCACGCTGGAGATCGTCAACCGCCTGGGCCTTCACGCCCGGCCGGCGATGGCGTTCGTGGACGTGGCCAACCGTTTCAAGTCGCGGGTCGTCGTCCGTAAGGACAACCAGGCCGTGGACGGCAAGAGCATCATGCAGATGATGATGCTCGCCGCCACGCAGGGCACCCAACTCGAAGTCGAAGCCACCGGCCCGGACTGCGACAAGGCCGTCGAAGCCCTGAACGATCTCGTCGCCCGCGGGTTCGATGAGGATTGAGCGGGCCATGCCGGGGCCGAGCAACACAAGCCGGCTCCTTGTGCTGCCCGCCCAAGCGACTCGGACCGGCCGACGTTCCGTCACTGAGTTGAAGGATCGGCTTTGCCGAACCTCGCATTGTCTTTGAGCGGTGTCTGTGGCGTGATCGGGCGTGCGTTCACGTGGTGTGGCCGGCCGAACGGCAACCCGGCGGTCCCCGGAGGTAACGACGCCGGTCGGCACGACACGATTCGTTGGCCATCGCCGGCGGCCACGGTCTGCGGCATGGGCTACTCGGGAATCCGGTCGGCGTACTTCTGCTTGAATTGGTCCAGCGATTCAACACCCGCGGGGAGCGTCGCCTCTTCAACGAGCAGGACCGGGATGCCATCGCGGATCGGGTAGCGCAGGCCGCCGGTCTCGGCGACGAGTTCGTCGCCCTCCATTCGCAGTCGCGAGCGCGTCAGGGGGCAGCGGAGCATGTCGAGCAGTTCGTCGCTGATGGGCTGGTCGGTCACGAGTCAACCTCCCTCAGACATCGATGCGTTCGATCTCCGCGCCGAGGCGGCGGAGCTTGGTTTCCATCTTCTCGTACCCGCGGTCGAGATGATAGACGCGATTGATGGTGGTGGTGCCACGGGCGGCGAGGGCGGCGAGCACGAGCCCGGCCGACGCCCTCAGATCGGACGCCATCACCGGCGCCCCGATCAGCCGCTTGACCCCGCTGACCATCACGGTGGGCCCCTGGCGGTACAGATTCGCTCCCATCCTCGTGAGCTCGGCCACGTGCAGGAAGCGTTCGGGGAAGACTTTCTCGGTGATGATTGAATTGCCGTCGGCCAGGGCGAGCAGGGCCATGAGCTGGGCCTGCAGGTCCGTCGGGTAACCGGGGTAGGGCTGGGTGGTGACGGTGATCGGTTCGAGTCGTCGGCTGGAGGCGACCTGGACCTTGCCGCGGAGGGAATCCTCTTCCCCCGCTTCGGGCTCGACGTTCACGCCGATCGCGGCCAGCCGGTCGACGATGGCCGTCATCGCGTCGAGCGGGCAGTTCTCGACCTGCACGTCGCCGTTGGTGATTGCGGCGGCCATCATGAAGGTGCCCGCTTCGATGCGGTCGGGGAGGACGACATGGTCGACGCCGTGCAGGGCGTCCACGCCCTCGATGATGACTCGCGGCGTGCCGGCGCCGCTGATGTTGGCGCCCATGGCGTTGAGCACTTCGGCGAGGTCGGCGATCTCGGGCTCGCACGCCGCCTGCTCGATGACGGTGGGGCCGTCGGCGAGGGTGGCGGCGCTCATGACGTTGGCCGTGCCGAGCACGGTCGATCCGAAGGGCCCGCCGAGGAACACCTTCGCCCCCCGCAGTCGCTTGGCGGTGGCGACGATGTTGCCGCTTTCGAGGTCGATCTCCGCCCCGAGGGCCCGCAGGCCGCGGAGGTGAATATCAACCGGCCGCTCGCCGATGGCGCAGCCGCCGGGCATGGCGACGGTGGCCCGGCCCCGCTTGGCGAGCATCGGGCCGAGCACGCAGATGCTCGCCCGCATGGTCCGCACGATGTCGTAGCGGGCGTGGGAGTTGCCCTCGTCGACCGCTTCGATGTCCATTTCGCCGCTCGCCGATCGGTGCACCTCGCAGCCGAGTTCGTCGAGCAGGCGGGCCATATTTCCGATGTCGGAAAGACCGGGCACGGAGCGGAGCTTGAGCGGTCCGTCGGCGAGCAGAGCGGCGGCCATGATCGGCAGGCACGCGTTCTTCGACCCGCTGATCGACACCGAGCCCTTCAGCCGTTTGCCGCCTTGTATGACAAATGCGTCCATGGGGCTTCCTTGCCAGGTGAGCGAGAGGCGGTGACGCCCGACACCGCGGGGCTACGAGCGAACACGTTCGATGACGTCGGTTTCCGGGATTTCGAATTCCTGGTCGATCTCGTCGCCCAACTTGAGATGGACACGAAGAATCCGCTCCCCCTCAGCGCCCGGGCGGCCGCGGTCTTCAATCACGACCGCCTCTTCCTGGGTAACGCCCCAGGGAATGATCACGGGGTCGCCCACGCTGATCTGCGTCTTCCGGCTCCTGGTGGAGTTACTGGTCATGGCTGTTCACCGTCTGCTTTACCGGGCACGGCCTCCACAGGATACTCTACCGCGCGGTCCGGCGTTGCCGCCAATCCGTCGCATTTGCCTCGCCAATCGCGGGCTTGGGCCAGGTCAACGCGGGAGGGAGCAGGTTTGGCCGGATCGAAGTCCTGATGCAGATGGCGTTTCGCCATGAGTTCCACTGCTCGAGCGCGGTTCGCCGACCTGCCGTTCGGCGGTCGACCATTGACGCCGGCCGCCAGATGAACAAGCCCAGGCGACGGAAGTCGGCCCCGATACTGCCCGGCTGAGCGTTCGGCGTATCCAGTTGCCTCCCCGCGGTCCATTGCAGATCGAACAGGCGTCGGGTCTCCGGGTTCCGGATTGCCCGGCTGATGCTGTGCGCCGCTTTTGTATGCAGGTCGCGACAGAAGCGTTGGA
>CAYFQS010000174.1:0-7614 GCA_964345245.1 uncultured Planctomycetaceae bacterium
CCCTCGCCGTGCCGCTCAAGGCGACGCTGCGCCTCGTCACCGCTGAGACCGTCGCGCCCGGTATCGAGGCGGTCGATGACGCGTTCGGTTTCGAGCTTGTGCCAGGCAGGCGAGCCCGGCGGCCCGGCGTCGGTGGACTGAACCGATCCCCGGTCGGAATCGGAACCGGAGGCGGACGGCGAGTCGGGGGTCGGTTGATGGCTCATCTCGGTAATCGCCTGGGAATCAGTGATCAAGGGTGATTGCGGGCGTGCCGTCGAGGCGGCTGTGCTTCAGGTCGTCCAGCGCGCGGTTGGCGTCAGCGAGGTCGTAGGTCTTCACGCGGGGCTTGACCCCGGCTTCGGCGGCCTCGGCGAGCAGGTGCTCGGCATCCGCCCGCGTGTTGTTCATCGCCGACCGCACGTCGCGCTCGTGGTACAGGTGCTCACGGTAATCTATCTCGGGCACAGGCGACATGTGGATGCCGGCCAGGGACAACGTCCCGCCGCGTTCGAGCTTCTCCAGGGCGAGCGGGACGAGCTTGCCCGCCGGGGCGAAGATCACCGCGGCGTCCATGAGTTCGGGCAGTCGGGTCGCATCATCGCCGACCCACGCGGCGCCCATCTCCCAGGCCATGCGCTGGTGGTTCTCACTGCGGGTGACGACGTAGGTCTCGTAGCCGCGGTTTTGTACGATCTGCATGATCAGATGGGCCGCGGAGCCGAAGCCGTAGAGCCCGAGCCGGCCGCCGTCGGGCACGTTCGCCCGCTGCAGCGAACGATAGCCGATGATCCCGGCGCACATGAGCGGGGCGGCATGGACGTCATCGAAAGCGTCGGGAATGGCGTAGGTGAACGCTTCGTCGGCGAGGGTGTAGTCGGCGTATCCGCCGTGGAAGTCGTAGCCGGTGAACTTCGCGGCGCGGCAGAGGTTCTCCCGGCCGCTTCGGCAGAAGCGGCACTCGCCGCAGGTCCAGCCAAGCCAGCCGACGCCCACCCGGTCGCCGACCTGCCGCATTTCGCAATCGTCGCCCACGGCGTCGACTTCGCCGATAATCATGTGGCCGGGCACGACAGGCATCGCGTGCGGCTCGAGGTCGCCTTCCACAATGTGAAGATCGGTGCGGCACACGCCGCATGCCTTGACCGCCACGCGCACCTGCCCGCGTCCCGGTTCGGGATCGGGCAGATCACGCCTCGTCAGCGGCTGTCGTGAAACGTCGGCCTGCTTCTGGAGTACCGATGCTCGCATGGGACGCCTCGACTGGACCGCGCCGGGATCATTGACCGGTCGGCCAGAGACCGCGCAGTTCTTTCGGCATGTCGGTGAAGACCTGCATGGTCTCGCCGAGCGAAACATGGTTGACCATCACCTTGAGCGCGGCCCGGACGATCTCTTCCAGATTGGCCGGCGGCTGGGCGTCGTAGCGATCGCGCACCGCGTCGAGAAATCCCTCGGCGTTTCGCTGCTTCCTCGGTGTCTCCGACGGCCGCCAGCCCTCGTAGTAGACACCTCGGATTATGGTCGGCAGTTGGGCTGCGAGGTCGACCGCCTCTTCGTCGGGCAGTTGATCGCGCACCGTCTGCAATGTCGCCCGCAGGGCGTGGTAGGCCTGCTGCGGATTGTCGGTGCCGAGTTCGCGTTCGATCTCGTCCAGCCACTGCTCGGATTTCTGCAGCGTGGCGTCGAAAATGCCGGTCTTCGTGCTTGTCATCCGTGTGCCCTTTCTTTCCGAGTGCGTGTTGGCCCGATCCGCTGTGATCCAAGACCGGTGCGGGATTTGAATCAATCGCCGGGCGGCCGCAAACGCGAGAATGCGAAAATCCCTGAGTCGGCCGACCGGCCCGCCTCGCTTCCGCGAGGACCGGACGGATCGCACGGCCGCATGCGCCCCTCGCTGAAGTGAGCCCGCGCCCGGATTTTGGCGGTGAATCATTGTTGCGGTACGATCCGCGACCACGCAGTCGGAGCGGACGACCATGGCGGAGATTTACGGCCCGGCGTATGCCGCGGCGTACAACGCGAGCTGGTTCGAGTGGGGCGGGGCCGACCTGACCCCCTTCCTCGTCGAGATCGTTCGGGCCCACCATCCGGGGGCGATGACGTGGCTTGATCTCTGCTGCGGGCCGGGGCATCTGCTCCAGCAGGTTGGCGAGGCGGGCTTTGCCGCGACAGGCGCCGATGCTTCCCCGGCCATGATCGAGCACGCTCGCCGCAATGCCCCGGCCGCCGTGGTGCATGCGTGCGATGTGCTCGCGCTCGATCTCGATGCGGCGTTCGACGTGGTGAGCTGCATCGGCGGCAGCGTGAACTACTTCACCCGGAAACGCGATCTCGAGCGTCTGCTTCGCCGGGCAAGACGCCACCTCGCGCCGGCTGGATGGTTCATCTTCGATGTGAACCTCGCGTGTGGCTTTGAGCATAACGCCGGCCGACGTGTCGCCGCCCTCGGCGACGACCACGCGGTCATCGTCGAGATTGCGTACGAGCCGCAGCGCCGGCGCGGCCGGTGGCGGGTCACCGGTTTCGCCGCCGATGGCAAGTGCTACCACCGCTACGAGGAGGTGCACGTGCTGCGGGCCTACACTCAGCAGGAAGTCGAAGCCGCGCTCGATCAGCTCGGCTTCTCGTACATGCGTTATGATGGCCACTCCCTCGACGATCCGGACGAAACGTCGGGTCGGATCGTCTACTTCGGCCAACCAGGTTGAGCATCGTGAAAGGACGACCCGCATGGACACTACTGACCTGACCGGCAAAGCGGCCATCATTACCGGGGCGAGCAGCGGCATCGGCGAGGCGACCGCCCGCGAACTCGACCGGGCGGGGATGCGGCTCATCCTCACCGCGCGGCGGGGCGAGGTGCTTGAGCAACTCGCCGGCGAACTCACCGCCGCGGTCGCCCTGCCCGGCGACATCGCCGACCCCGATCTGCCGGCCGAGCTCATCGAGGCATCGGTGCGCGAGTTCGACTCGTGCGACGTGGTTTTCAACAACGCCGGCGTCATGCACGTCGGCGGGATCGAGGACATCGACCTCGATGCGGTTTGCCACATGGTCCGGGTCAACGTCGAGGCGGCGTACCGCATGGCGTACGTGACCCTGCGGCACTTCCTGAAGCAGCACGCGGGCCACCTGATCAACACGTCGAGCATCCTCGGCACCAAGGTGCGGCCGACCACGGGGGCCTATGCCGGGACGAAGTACGCCATCGAGGCGCTGAGCGAAGCGCTGCGGATGGAAGTCGCGGGCACGGGCGTTCGCGTCGGCGTGGTTCAGCCGGGACTGACGCAAACGCATCTGCAGGACCACTTTGCGACGCATCCGAAGGAGGCGCTGGGAATCCGGCAGATGGCGAAGGCGGAAGACCTGGCCCGGTCGGTGCGCTGGCTCCTGGAGCAGCCGGGGCACGTCAATGTGCCGCAGGTGATGGTGATGCCGAGCGAGCAGGGGATGTGAGAATCCGGGCTTCGGCCTGCCGTCAATTCATGTCTGCGTCGTGTTCGGCGGGCTCTGGGTGCTCTGCTGGCGCTTCCCCCGCGCGATCCGGGTCTGGCTGATCTTTGGCGGGGGCGTGGATTGACGCTTTATCGCCGGGAAGGCCGGCGAGATCGCCCCCCGCGCGCAGCGGGCGCACAAAAAACCCCGCTAAGGCAGGATGCCTTAACGGGGCGGAGGGGAGAAAGATGATCAAAGCTATTATCGTCTGGTGGAATTCCCGAGCATCAGTTATTCGCTCCGAAAATCCCACCGACGACGCTTTATTTTTTACTAGTTTAACACATATCTGTCAACCACTACACGCCTTGTCACGATTTTTTTTTGCCCACCCGGGCTCTGCCCATCTCTACGCCAATCTCGGCCTTCAGGTTCGAAAACAGTCACACTCCGTTTGTGTCAACGACTTATGGACCATGAGCGGTAGCCGCGCCCCATGAATCCGCGCTGATTCTAGGGGGGCTGCCGGCCCTCGCGGAGGCAAGCCGGACCGGCTACGGAGCCCCGTCGTCGGATCACTCGCCCTGTTCGTGCGGCTCAAGCTCCAGTGAGGCGGAGTTGATGCAGTAGCGCATGCCGGTGGGCGGCGGACCATCGTTGAATACATGCCCGAGATGCGCCTCGCACCGGCGGCAGATCACTTCGCTCCGCACCATGCCGTGGCTCGTGTCGCTGCGCTCGGCGACGTGGTCGTCGATGGGCGAGTGAAAGCTCGGCCAGCCGGTGCCGGAGTCGAATTTCGTCTCGCTGTCGAACAGCGGCAATCCGCAGCAGACACACTTGTAGATGCCGGGCGTCTTCGTGTCGTAGTACTCGCCGGTGAACGCCCGTTCCGTGCCCGCCTGGCGGGTGATGCGGAACTGCTCGCCGGTAAGCTGCTCCTTCCACTGCGCTTCCGTCTTCACGACTTTCTCGATCGATTCGTCGGCCGATGTCATCTGCGTTCCTTTCGAGTCGTTCGATGCGGGCGGTGATGGCCGGCTCGCGTTGGGGGCCTCGCAGGTCCCCAGGGCCAGGCCGAGTATCAGGAGAGTGTGCTTCACCACGATGACTCCTTGGAATCCAGTGTAGGACGCCGACGGCGCCGAGTCTGTGGCCAGCGGTGTTGATACGTCGCGGTGGCCGTGACGTTCGGGCGGATTTCCGTGCCGAAGGCGCTACCATTGGGTTATGGGTGAGACCGTCGCCATCGATTTTCGCCAGCCGAAGCCGGTGTTTCCGCTGCCGGGAGCGGTGCTGTTGCCGCACTGCGTGCTGCCGCTGCACATCTTCGAAGAGCGCTACCGTGAAATGACCCGCGATGCCCTCGATTCCCACGGGCTGATCACCATGGCCCTGTTCGAAGGCGAGGTCGATAACGACGCGTACCTGCACGGCAAGCCGCCGTTGCGACCGATCGCCTGCATCGGCTACTGCCAGCAATACGAGCGGCTCGACGACGGTCGCTACCTCATCGTGCTCCGCGGGCTCTGCCGGGTGCGCATCGTCGAAGAGCGGGAGCACGAGCCGTACCGCATCGCCATGCTGCAGCCCACCGAGCACCCGCCGCTGCCGGACGAACAACTCGTCGACGAACGCGAACGACTCGAGCAACTCATCACCGACCCGGCCCTCGATGAACTCGACGGCGTGCAGAACATGCGCGAACTCTTCGAGGCGCCGATTCCCACGGCGGGATTGATCGACCTGCTCATTGCCGGTGTCTGTGAAGAGACCGAGCAGCGCTACCGTATGCTTTGCGACACCGACGCATCGAGCCGAGCTCAGTGGCTCATCCATCGCCTCGACGATCTGCGTCGCGTGCTCTCGGATGGCGAATGAGGCGTTTGTCGCAGTCTTGCGATGGCCTTTAGCTGCGACTGGGTCTCATTTGCGCTCGACTTCGCTTGTACTCCGGACTACGATCTTTCTGTCTTGCGGAAGGCAGGTTTTTCCGGATGATGTATTCTGACGGCTTAGGAGACCCGCGATGCACAGGCCCGACGACGCGGCCGGCAAAGTCGCCGCCGAAGCGACCGTTCCGGTCAAGTTCATTCTGGAAGACCCCGAGTCGCTCGGCGTGAGCGACCGGGAGTTCGAATTCAAGATCTCCAAGGGCGAGCGCCTGCTCTGGGCGGCGATCGATCAGGGCATCGAAATCGAACACGCCTGCGGCGG
The DNA here is from genome assembly GCA_964345245.1 of uncultured Planctomycetaceae bacterium. GTDB lineage: Bacteria > Planctomycetota > Phycisphaerae > Phycisphaerales > Zrk34 > CAYFQS01. The sequence continues at coordinate 5,635 of CAYFQS010000174.1, forward strand.
GGTCTGCGCCTGCTCCACCTGTCACGCCTATATCGAGCAAGGCGAGGACTCACTGACCGAACCCACCGACGAGGAACTCGACCGGGTCGAAGAGGCTCCCGCGGTGAAGCCGACCAGTCGGCTTTCGTGTCAGTGCGAAGTGATCGGCGAGGGGCCGATTGTCGTGCGCGTCCCCGCCTGGAACCGCAATGCGATCAAGGAGGTGCCGCACTGAGCGGCCCGTCGGAACAGTTTCTCACCCCCACAAGCCCCGAAAAACGCCATGGAAAACAAGTTCGGTTGGACGGACGTTGAGGACATCGCCATCGCCCTGGAAGAAGCGCATCCGGACCTCGACCCGCTGCAGGTCCGGTTCACGGAACTGACCGGTCTCGTCGAGGGTCTGGACGATTTTGAGCCGGAACCGGGCCAGTCGGTAAACGAGCGCATCCTGGAGGCGATCCAGGCCGCGTGGATCGAAGAGCGGGAAGAGGGCTGACCCGGCGGACAAAAAAAGTTGCTGGTCGGGCTTGATTCCGGTTGGCGTTGGCCGGAAGGTTGCTACAATATGCTTGTGATGACCGGTTTTGTGGGCGACACTGGCTCACCCTGATCGTCACCCAAACCCAGGCCCCCGGAAGGGCGGCGGTACGGGCTCGTCCCGGCCGCCGCCTTGTTTGTTTGCCGTCGGGCTCCAAGGGGAGTGGGCAACTTACGGCAGTGGGGGGATTCACTTCGACGCACGGTGCGGGCGTCGCCTTGACCGGTGGCGAGGCGGGTGAAATCTAATGCGGTTGCCCGATGCCCCCGCGGCTCAGGACCGGTTCTGTCGTGGCCTGATTCCGAATGCTCCGTCTTCACGTCCGCGGCAGGTCGTCGAACACCTCCGCCACCGGGCCGCTCGTAATCTGCCCGCCGCGCAGATTCAGCGCCGAAGCGTGCCCGTCGCTCTGCTGCACGAACCCATCCACGCCCAGGCGGGCGAGTTGCCGGACATACGGCAGCGTCGCGTTGGTCAGCGCCTGGCTGGACGTGCGCCCCACGGCGCCGGGAATGTTCGTCACGCAGTAGTGCACCACGTCGTCCACGATGTAGGTTGGCTCGTGGTGTGTGGTGGGTTTGGAGGTATCGGCGCAGCCGCCCTGGTCGATGCAGACGTCCACGATCACCGCGCCGCGCTGCATGTAGCCGACCTGCCGGCGACTGATCAATCTCGGGGCTCGGGCGCCGGGAATGAGCACGGCCCCGACGACCAGGTCCGCCCGGCGGAGGTAGGCGTCCACCGCATGGGGATCGCTGTAGATGCCGGTGACGTTCGCGGGCATGACCTCGTCGAGATAACGGAGGCGGTCGACGTTGATGTCCATGAGGGTGACGTTGGCCCCAAGCCCGGCGGCAACGCGGGCGGCGTTCGCCCCCACGATGCCCCCGCCGAGGATGAGCACATCGGCCGGCTCGACGCCCGGCACGCCGCCGAGCAGAATCCCCCGGCCCATCATCGGCCGCTCGAGATACTTCGCGCCCTCCTGGATCGACATCTTGCCCGCCACTTCGCTCATCGGGGTCAGCAGCGGCAGTCGGCCGTCGCCGTCGGCCAGTGTTTCGTAGGCCACCGCCGCGATTTCCGCCCGCAGGCACCGCTCGGTCAACGCCCGGCTCGCCGCGAAATGGAAGTAGCAGAAGACCGTCTGCCCCTTGCGCAGCCGGCCGATCTCCTCGTCCTGCGGTTCCTTGACCTTCACGATCAGGTCCGCCCGTTCAAACAGCGCTTCCGCCGATTCGACGATTTCCGCCCCCACCGCGTCGTACACCTCGTCGTCGAACCCGCTGCCGAGGCCCGCGCCTGTCTCGATCAGCACCGTATGATCCTCCTGCCGCAACAGGTCCGCGCCCACGGGCAGTAGAGCAACGCGGTACTCATCGTCTTTCACTTCCCGAGGCACGCCGATGATCATGGTTGCCTTCCTTATCACTGTGGCACTGACCAACTCGTCTGGATCC
>CAYFQS010000175.1:0-7599 GCA_964345245.1 uncultured Planctomycetaceae bacterium
GGGCGATGGCGACGCGCTGTTGCTGGCCGCCGGACAGTTCGCCCGGCTTGTGGTCGAGCCGATCCCCGAGCCCGACGTTTTCGAGGACCTTGTGGGCGGCCTCTTCGGCCTCGGTGACCGGCCGGCCGCCGAACACGCCCGGCAACGCCACATTCATCGTCGCGGTCAGCGAGGGAATCAGGTTGTAGGCCTGAAAGATGTAGCCGATGTAGGCGCTGCGGACGTAAGCGAGCTGCCGACTGCTCAACCGGGGCAGGTCGAGCGGGCCGATGTTCACCGTGCCCTGCGACGGGCGATCGAGGGCGCCGATCATATTGAACAGCGTCGACTTGCCCGAACCCGAGGGCCCCATGATCGACAGGTACTCGCCCTGAATGATGTCCACGTCGACGTCCTTGAGGGCGTAGACGACCTCGCCCTTGAGGCGATAGATCTTGGACATGTCGCGGACGCGGATGAGCACCTCGCCCTCGGCGATCTGTTCTTTTTCGAATTCAACGGCTTCAGAATCCATTGACAATTCTCGTTCCTGCGCAGCCGGCTAGAACGGCAGCTTGAACACGCTCTTGGCCAGGAAGGTAAAGCCGATGCCGAGGGTTCCGATGAGCCCCATGCCACAGGCGAACCCGGCGGCAACGACGGGGACGTACTGCCGCCACACGAGGCCGAGTCGTTTTCGGAAGTAATACCGGCCGATGAGCGCGCCGACGAACTCGGGGATGATCGCAAAGGGCAGGGTCTGGTTCAGCCCGCGCACCACGCCGTACATGAAGAAAGTCGGCGCCCCGAGCAGCCCCAGTCCGATGAACAGGGCCAGCCCGATCACGCCACCGCCCAGGATGACCCATCCCTGCAGGGCTTCTTCGAAGATCGTGTATCCGCCGAGGGTCGAGGAGAAGATGATCGACTGGTTTGCCGCGGTCACTTCCCACCATTCCTGGGCGAAGGGGTACTGGGCGCTGGGGATGGGGGCAAGGGTCCAGATGAAGTGGGCGAAGGCCAGCGAGCCGACCAGGATGATCGGCGTGAGCAGCAGTTCCGACTTCCAGATGCTCCAGAACTTCGTGCCCGTCAGCTCGCATTGGCGGTAGAACACGGTCATCGTGCCGTAGTTGTGCAGGGGGATGGGCAGGAACCACACCGCCACGCCGCGATAGCCGGACAGGATGAACGACGCCTCGCGGACCATGGGAATGTTGAGCACCTGGCCGGCGATCCCCTCGAGCCGGGCGGTGACGTAGCTGATGATGGGGGTGTAGACGAAGCCGTAGAACAGCAAAATGGCAAGCACGCCCCACTGAATCTGGTGATTCGGATTGGCGGGATCGAAGAAGGTGAGCAGCATCATGGACACGCCGATATAGAGGCCGGTCGTGATCACGTAGACCGCGAAGATGAGCAGCGGGCGGATGTCGCCGCGTCCCTCGGGGGCGCCCATGATCTCGTCCGCGGCTTCCTTGCCCTGCTCCTTCCGGAAGCGGTAAAGCTCGCCGAATCCCTTGAACACCTGCCAGAAGCCGACCAGCGCGATGGCGATCGCCACGCCGATGCTGAAGCTGAAGTAGAAGTCCACCTGGTTCTTGAAGAAGGTGGCCTGCAGGTTGTCGCCCACCTGCCAGGAATCCAGCAACTGGAAGTGGTGCAGGATCGGGTTGGCCACGAAGGTGATCATGAGTCCGACGAAGCTGCCGAGCATCGCGAAGAAGGGCAGCACCATGCCGAGGATCACGTGCCCGAGGTCGAAGCCGATGCCCACCGCGACGGCGGGAAGCATGTCGCCGGTCTTCTGGGTCAGGTCATAGAACGGGATGGGGAAGATGGTAATCGGCTGGCCGAGCAGGGCGCCGGTGATGGTGGGCAGGCCGAGGTACACCGCCCCGAAGCAGAGGCCGATGACGCTGCCGATGCTGAACACGCGCCATCGCCAGGAGGACGGGGTCTGCTCCTTCTCGGGCTCCTCGTCGATGTCCTGGCTGAGTTTTTCTTCCTCCTGCTCTTCGGCGAGAGCGAGGATGCCCTGGGCGCCGAGCGGCGCCATGGGGAAGGGCAACTGCTCGACATCGCTGGTCAGGCGGAACAGGCCGTAGCCCAGCACCATGTTGTCGAGTCGGCCGATGATCATGGTGAAGGCGGCGAGCCCGACCGCGGGCAGCCATTGCCAGTGCAGCAGGGAGCGGAGTTCGAGGACGTCGGGATCCTTCGGGGCGAACCAGGACGGGAGCAGTTCGATGATGCCCTGTGACTGGGCCGCGGTGGACTGGACGAAGAACTGGCTCCACAACACGCCGAGCCCGCCGTGATACCCGCCGGCGGCCATGGAGGGCACGGCCATCAACGCCCCGCTGATGTAGAAGAGGGTGAAGATCTCCGCCTTGGCGAGCACCTTGTTCGCCCGGCGGGCGACTTCGATGAAGAGGATCAGCGTCACCCACTGGGCGGCCTGGCCGATGCCCACGCCCGCGATGAGCGACATGTACAGCGCCCCCGGCACCATGAGCAGGGCGACAAAGAGGGCGCCGAAGAACGCCGGCCAGGTGAACCCGTCGTCGAACGTGTCGGGCGGTTCCATCAGGCCGCGGAACTCTTCGAGTTCGTGGTCCACGCGGCCGCCGATGGTCATCGTGTGTGGCCGCTCGGCCTTCTGCTCGGATGGTTTCTGTTGATCGTCGCTCAAGCCGAGGCCTCCGAGGTCTCGCTGGTCTGGTCCGAGGTCTCATCGGCTTCACCGAGCACTTGCAGGGTCTGAAGCCGATACGCTTCGATCATCTCCGTCGACAGCGTCCGCCACAGCAGGAACTGCCGCCGAAGATCCTGGATGAACACGCGATTCGAACGAATCCAGTCGGAACCGGCCCCGCTCAGGCGGTGGCACTCGATCTCCACCTCATCCACGCCGCGGATTTCCGACGGCGTGGCCGTCAGAAGGAACCGCTGGGTCACACCGAGGTCGAAAGGCGCCAGGGCCAGTTGGGCGACCAGGCGGAGGTTCCCGTTCTCGTCCTTGGTGATCTCGACCTCCTGGGCGGCGAAGTGCCCCAGCCCCGCGTCCTCGTGCTGGCGGAAGTATTCGGCGAGGAAGCTGATCACCCCGGTGATGTCGTAGGCGGAGACGGTGAAGGGGAACTTCATCCGCAGTTCATCGCCTTCCGGCGCGGGCATCCGCCAGGAGCGTACGAGACCGGGGTTGGCGCTCTTGGAAGCCCGCATAGCCGGATACACCGCGGAGACGAGCACCGTCGCCATCACGATGGCGATCGCGAACAGCGCGTTGGTGGAGGAATAGTTGATGGACGGCGGATCGATCAGGCCCATGTCGGCGAGTTGCGAAGCGCCGAGCGCGACCAGTTGGGCAAGCAACTGCCCGCCGAGCCCGCCGACAATGGCGTACACCGCCGCCTCGGCGAAGAACAGGAACCCCACGTGCTTCGGCGCCAGGCCGAGCGCGCTGAAGGTGTAAATCTCGCGTTCGCGGTCGCTGATGCTGCCGAGCAGCGTGCCGAAGATGATCATGCCACCGAGCAGTACGGGCACAACGAGCGCCGCCCCGCCGCTGACGCTGATCAGCCGGGTGAAGAACATCCGCTCCACGCCCTCGGCCCCGCGGGCCCACACGGGGACGGGGATGAGCTCGGCGATCTCGCCCGCGGTGGCCAGCGTGTCCGCGTCCTGCGGCTGGAACATCGCGAGCACGTGCAGGTCGCCTCCCATCTCCCGGACGAACTCCGCCGACGTGATCGCCACCTGGTCCGGACTGAGCCGCGTGAAATCGCGCTGAACCACGTCCTCGATGCCCGCCTCGGCCTCGGCCTGGGCCGTGTCCTGGCCCTGGGATGCCGCGGCGAGATCGATGAAGTCCACCGGCATGACCGACTGGCCGTCCAACTGCTTGGCACGCTGCAGGGCGCGGGCGTCCGCGCTGCCGGCATACACCGCTTCATATCCGTTGAACAGGATCTGCTGCCCCGGTTCCAGAGCAAGCTGCTCGGCGATGAACAGCGGCAGATACACGCCTCGGCGCTTGAGCATATCGACCTGTTCCGACGCGTCGCCGGCGAGCAGCGACCGGAACGCCGGCCGCCGCTGCAGTTCCTCGGGCTGAAGCCCCATGACGCCGTCCAGCCAGAGCGTCTGCCCCGTATCCGGCCGCACGACGCTGAAGGGCAGCGTGTTCTCGCGGCTGCGGGTCGGTTCGCCGCTGCGCCGGGTCAACCACCATTGCCCGGTCAGTTCACCGCCCTCGCCGGGCAGATCGCCGAGCACGGCCAGAACGTCTTCGTCCATCTTCGTGTAATCGACCTGCCGCAGGAAGATCGACGGCCCGGCCTCGTCACCGACCGGTCCTTCATAGACCGCCCGCACGCCCAACTCACTGGTCAGCGAGGCGAACGACAGGATTGTGAAGGTGAGCATGATGACGGTCACCGCGGTGAGAATCGTCCGCGTCGGCCGGCGACGCATGGTCGACATGCCCATGTTCACCGCCGCGAGCAGCGTTCCCATCCGCGAGACTTCCAGGTCGTGCAGCTTGCCGCTGAGCCCCTGAATCGCCTTGAGCTCCGTACGGAACTTCCGCACGATGATGTAGATCACCAGACTGGACAGGAGGATGATCGTGAACGCCAGGAGAATCATGATCGGCGTGGTGGCGATCGCGAAGCCCGGGTGCGTGAAGTACAGCAGCAGGAAGGTGATGAAGAACAACAGCGCAAACCCGGCCAACCGCCGGTAAACGCTGGTGGCGCAGAACACCAGCCGCTCGAGGGCGAAGGCGAAGGGGATCGTCAGCAACAACAGAATCACCACCGCGTGAACAAGGTCGTCCATCGCCGACCGCAGGGGGCGATATACCCGGTCGCGGGATCGCAGCGTGCTGCGGGTGTAGGCGGCTTCGGCCCGCCCCACGCTGTCGGCCTCGGCGGCTTCCCGCTGCTCCCGCGCCGCCCGGTTGTGCAGCTGCTCCAGGTCGCGCTGCGGCACGCCGCGTGCGCGCAGCGTCGCCAGCCGCGATTCATTCAGCTCCCAGGCGTCTTTCGCGGTCAACGGCGTGATCGCCGGCGGACGCCGGAACAACTCGAAGGGCTTGCCGATCCCGTAGGGCGCCTGATTCGTCACGCCCAGCACGACCGGTCCATTCTCCTGGAACACCTTCACCCGGTCCGACGTGGCGTAGGCGTAGGTATAGAAGAACCCGAGTTCATCGAGCTGGCCGGAGAGGGTGCGCTTCTCCAGGAACGCCGAGTCCGCGAGGGCGCGCAGCACCTTCAACTCCGCCTGTTGCTGGGTCGAACTCATGGGCGGGAAGAGGCAGACATGTCCGACCGTGGGGAAAAGTTCGATTCGCGGAATGCCGCCGCCCGTGTGGACCAGCGTGCTGGCGTTGGTCACGGCACTGGCTCGCCCTGCTTCGTCGGTCAGCATGCCGAACATGGCGTAGTTGCGGAACACGTCCTGCCTCAGACTGCGGAGCGGGAAGCGGCCCATCGCGTTGACCGGGGCAAGCACGAATCGGTCGAACGCGGGCGCTTCGCCGTCGCCGCTCAGCGTCGGCCAGGGGGTGTTGGGGGTACAGGGCCAGACGGCCACCACCGCGCCGACCGCGGGACGATCCTCGGCCAGGGAGCCGGTGACCATCATTCGCGCCAGCGGCCCCGAGGCGCGGTCTGCATTCCACATCGGCCGCTCATCCATGACCTGGGCCTTGAACTGCCGCTTGTGGGAGATCGCCTCGCCGTCGGCGACGAGCCCGAGAACGCGATGCGCCTCGCGGACCTGCCGGAGAACGCCTCGCCAATCGAGGTTCTCGATCGTGTCTGAGGGGTGGCCGTCTCGCGTCCGCGCGTCGTGGGCGGTCATGAGCGCGACGTTGTAGATGCCGTAAGTTCCGGCCACGATGCCGTTGCTGACGAACCGACCGGGCACGTAGCGACGCGCGATGGTCGCGTCGTTCACCGACTCCGGCGCGAGCGTGACAGAATCCCCGATCCTTTCGAGGGCATCCCGGAAGCCCCGGAGAATGGGCTTGTAGAAGCCGGGGGCGTCCGCATCGCCGGCCCCGGCGGGGAAGCCGAGCCGCGAGGAGTCGCCCGCCACCACGGCCCACGTGTCATTGCCGTCGGCGAAGTTGTAGTCCACGTGCAGGGAGATCCAGCGATCGGACAACCGCCGCCGCAGGCGGACCACCTGCTCGTCCGATGCGATCTGTGCATCCAACTCATTCAGGCGGTACATGACCGCGTCGATGACGTCCTGCCTCAGTTCACCGCCGAGATCGGCTTTGAACTCCACGTCCCCGAACAACTGGGCGTTCTTCCGGCGAGCCCGCTGGGCGGCGTCTTCGGCGAGCTGGTCGAAGAACGCATCATCGAAACGGTCGGGCGCGACGTCATTCAACGTCCGCCGCATCTCGTCCCATACCGCGACCTGTCCCCGCAGTTCCAGGCGCTGCTGCTGGGTATCCTTGTCCGTCACATGCTTCAGGTCCTCGATGAGTCCCGGCAGGGCTTCGAGACGGCGCTCGGCCTCGACGCGTTCGTCCGGAGTCATGAGTTCGGCATCTTTGGCGAGTTGGGCTCGCAGGACCTTCATCTCCACTTCAAGCGCCTGGCGACGACGGCGGGCACGCACCTCCGGGAGGCGCAGACTCACCGTTTCCTGCGATACGTCCTCGCTGGCGTAGCCGGCGTAGCGTTTCAGACGCGCCATCAGGAACTCGACCACCTCGTCGCCCGCCTCGGCGGCGGAGATCTCGTCCTGCACCAGCGCCAGGACCCGGTCGAGCGTTTCCCGCTCCCGGCGATGATCGGCGTGGAGTTCGTCGATCTTGTCCTCGTCGGCGAGCATGGCCGAGTAAACCGCCCGAGCGCCCTGGTGATATCGGGCGCGGTTGTTCACAAACATCAACACCACGTCCCGGCGTGGACGCTCGACCTGGAAATGGGCCGCCGCGTCGAGCAGGGCCGCCACATTCGCCGCCCCCCGTGCGTCCGGACTCTCACGCGGCACCTCGCCGAAGGAGTCCAGATTCGCCGATAGCACGATGGCCTCGGCCTTGGCCCGACTGGTGTCCACGATCGGGTCCGTGCCCGGCAGGATGGCGATTACGTTCTTCGCCGGCCGCAGTTCCCAGCGGACGTGCGAGACGATCGTCGCCTCCGCCCGGTCCTCGCGCAGATTCAGGCGTTCGGCGACCTCCGGGGAAGCGTAGTAACGCGGCAAGTTCGCCGGCGCTTTCACGTGCTTCGGATGCTGGGCCACGTCGTCGACGTCGCCGGTAAACACCACCGCCTGGGCCCCCATGCTGAAGGCCCGGAGCCAGTTGTCGCCACAGGCGTAGTCCAGCACGACGATCGCGTTGTTGGGCGAACGCTCGCCATATTCCGACAACTCGCCCGTTCCCGCGTAAAGGAGCCGGCCGCGGATTCCGTCCGCCGACGTCGAAGGCGTGACCGTCAAGTTCGGGCGCAGCGGCGTGAGGGAGGCGGTCTCTTCGCCCACGGTGATGTCGCATCGATCCACATGGGTCTGCCAGACATCCATCCCCATGGAGATGATGTCTTCATCGGGGACGCCGATCTCTTTCAGCCGCCCGACCACGTGGTC
>CAYFQS010000176.1:0-7580 GCA_964345245.1 uncultured Planctomycetaceae bacterium
TAGCACACCTATCGGCCCCTTGGGTGAGATCCTCACCGATCCAGCGAATCTTGTGGACGGGCAAAATACCTTTACGTCGATCGGCCTGAGCTTGGAAGCCGAACAGACTTACTGGGTGGTCGTCACTAGCGAGAAGGGCGATTTCAAATGGTTGGGCGATACAGACACGGGTGTCACCTCGGATATTAACGCGACACACACGGACCGAGTGTTCGTGCGTAACGGCACGAGGACCGACCCGACAACGTGGGACGGTGATTCAGGTGTTTTGAACCAGGTGCAAGTGTTCGCTGTGCCCGAGCCGTCAACGCTGGCGTTGGCTGGGTTGGCGGGCGTCGTATGTTTCCGCCGCCGACGCGGGTGATTTGGCCCGAAAAGGTGTCAGGATGAGAACCGGCCGCTGAAACGGCGTCGGATGCCGTGTTCCGGGGTGTTGTGGTACACTCCGGGCATGGGCAGGCCTGTTCGTGTTGACCCGACAACGGTATCCGAGGCTGTTTCTGTCCGCACCATCATCGACCGACCCGTGCTCCGATCACAGAATCGCCGATTGATCCACGCCCCCTGCCCGCGAAAGATGTTTTCCACAATCGAACTGCACATCTTGGGCTAGCCGCGAGCCGATCCCGGCGCGTCCGCAGAGGGCAGGTCGACGGCGCCCCGGTCTCCGGCAGGGGCGTCGCTCGCTGACGCTCGCGTCGTCCGGGACGGGGCTTGATTCCATTTGCCCCCACGGGGTTTGTGGTGAACAATGGAAGTTGACATATGGCTTGTCTGGTCGCTTCACTTCACTCTTTAAGGAACATGGGCCATGAACACAAGCGGAAGCGGTACCGGAAGCACCCTGCGACACGTGGTAGCGGCGGTGGCCTCGTCGATGCGGCCGATACGGGTCGAGGCGGCGGCGACGGGGCGGTCGAGTGCGCCGATGACCCGCTTCGTCACAATCAGCCGCGAGGCCGGAGCCGGTGGCGGCACACTCGGCCAGCGACTGGCCGAGCGTCTCAATCGATTCGATTCGACCGATCCTCCGTGGGCCTGCTTCGACCGTGAACTGGTCGAGAAGGTGGCCTCGGACCATCAGATGTCCGCCGCCCTGATCGACGCCCTGGAAGAGCAGGACCATTCCTGGCTGTCGGACTTCTTCTCCGGGCTGTCGCTCGGCGGGCCGGCGTCGGATCACTCGGAGGCCAAGGTCTACGAGCGGGTGGCGAAGACGATCCGCGCGATCGCCGGCGTCGGTCGGGTGATCATTGTCGGGCGCGGCGGGGTGTTCATCACCCGCAACATGCCCGGCGGTCTGCACCTCCGCCTCGTCGCCCCGCTGTTCTATCGCGTCGAGAACATGGCGAGGTTGCTGGGGTGCTCCGAGCGCGAAGCGGAGCAGGAAATCCATCGCCGCGACCGGAATCGTGAGGCGTTCTATCGCCGGTACTTTTCGGAGTGGCGGCTGACGCCGGACGTGTTCACGATGACGCTGAACACCGCGCCGATTGACGAGGAGCGGATGATCGACGCGATCCTGCCGCTGATCGTCGCCCGGGCCGGGCACAACCAGCTCCCCGAGGCGACGAAGGTCTCAACGTGAAATGCGCTCCATGGCGAGGCGTCGGGCGTAGCAGGTGGCGATGGCGATGGCATCGGCCACGTCCGGCGGGCTCGGCATCTCGGCGAGGCGATACTGCGCCTGCACCGCCCGCTGGACCTGTTCCTTCGACGCATGGCCGTTGCCGGTCAGCGCTTTCTTCACCTCCGTGGACGGCAGATCGATCACTTCGGTGCGCTTCTGCTGAGCCGTGAGCAGAATCACGCCGCGGGCGTGGCCCATCAGAATCGCGGTGCGCGGGTGGCGGTAGTGGGCGTAGAGCTTCTCGACAACCACTCCGTCGGGCCGCAGTTCATCGATCAACTCGCTGAGCGACTGGTGCATCTCGGCGAGTCGACGGGCCATGGCGTCGCGGGGGCGGAACTTGAGGACCCCGGCCTCGATCAGCGTCGGCTCGATCGCGCCGTCGGCGATACGCACACAGCCGTAGCCGGTGATCTGGAGTCCGGGATCGATGCCGAGCACGCGCACGGGGTCGCTCCGAAGAATCGCTAATCCATACGATACACGATGAGCACGACCTGTACCGGCCGCCCGCGCCGCATGCCGGCGAGCATGGCTCGACCAAGCGGGAGCGGGGCGTCGGCCGGCTCGACCCATTCCACATCGCGGCCTTCCGGGGACGCTTGCTCCTCCGCGTCGTCAGGCGCATCTTCCGATGTCTTCCTCTTCGGCTCGGCCAGGGGGAGATCGGGGCGAATGATCCACGCCCGGTCCGGCGGCAGCAGGACATCCACGCGCAGGGCCTTGAACAGTCGGCCGTCCATCATCTTCTCGCCCGGCGACCGCGGCAGAAGCGTGGGTCGCCGCACGTGCTGTTGGGGGAGCAGGACCAGCGCGGGATCGACTTCGCCCATGGCCGGCGGCTGAAGCTGCACGAGCAGCCGCAGAATCCCGTTTGACATTCGCAGCCGATTCGGCCGGGCGCCGTCGAAGTACTCCACCGCCAGGGCGCCGGTGATGCGGCCGACGAGGGTGATGGGCGTGTAGTTGGCCGCGGCCTGGATCATCACGGCATCAACGCTCAGCGCGGCCGGCAGTTCCGCGCCGAGGCCGGGCAATTCCGCGCGGGCGACGGCCGCGACGATGAACCCATTGCGGCGGTAGTTTTCCACCATCGCCTCGCGCCAGTCGGGCGGGGCAAGCCCGGCGAGCGCCTCGTCGATCAAAGGCGATTCACGAGGAAAGATCAGTTGGTGCACGACGACGGTCGGCGCGGGCCGGGCCGCCTCCTCCGACTCATCCGCCTCATTCGATTCAGGTTTGGAAGTGGAAGGGCCGAGTTCTTCGAGGCGGGGCAGGTCGGCGGTCGGGCCGGATTCCGCCGCACATCCGCCGAGTACCGCCGCCAGGGTGACGACGCCCCAACCGAACGCCTTCCAGACTGACCGCCACTGACGGGTCATTCAGTCAACACACGTTTGATCGTATTGAGTCCGTGCTCGATCTCCTCGTCCGTCACGACAAGCGGCGGGGCGAGGCGCAGGACGACCTGCTGGGTGGCGTTGAGCATGACGCCCTCGTGAAAGCAGGCCTTGACGACCCCGGCCGCATCGTCATGCGGGCAGCCCGCGGCGGAGGGGTCGATCTCGATGCCGATGAACAGGCCGCGCCCCCGGACCTGCTTGATCACCGGGTTCTTCTTGGCCCATCTTCGGAGATCGCCGATGATTTCCTTGCCGAGTTTGGCCGCCCGGTCGAGCAGCCCGTCGCGTTCGATGACTTCGAACATCCGGGCGCTGGCGGCCATGGCGAGGCAGTTGCCGCCGAGGGTGGTGGCGTGGGGCACCCCGCCGTAGTGCTGGACGTCGAATAACTCCCCGAACTTCTCGCTGGCGCACATCACGCCCACGCCGAGGCCCACGCCCACCGCCTTGCCGAGGGTGAGCACGTCCGGCTCGACATTCCCGTGCTGGTAGGCGAACCATTTGCCCGTCCGCCCGCAGCCGGTCCAGACCTCGTCGAGGATGAGCATCAGATCGTGTTCGTCGCAGAGCTTCCGCAAACCGGGCAGGTACTTCTCGTCCGGTATGACCACGCCGCCCTCGCCCTGGATCGGCTCGACGATGATGGCGATGGTCTCGTCGTCGACGGCCTTGGCCATGGCGTCGAGATCGTTATAGGGCACGTGGACGAAGCCGGGCATCAGCGGCTCGAAGCCCTTGCGGATCTTCTTCTGGCCGGTGGCGACCATGGACGCGAAGCCGCGGCCGTGGAAGCTGTTCTCGGTGGCGATGATCTTGTACCGCTTGCCCCGGCCGTGCAGGCGGGCAAGCTTGAACGCCGCCTCGTTCGCATCGGAGCCGCTGTGGCAGAAGTAACTGCGCCCGCCGAAGCCCTTGCCCGCGATCTGCTCGGCGAGCAGTGTCTGCGGCTCGGTGTGCAGCAGGTTGCCCACGTGCCAGAGCTTGTTCGCCTGGCGGGTGACCGCGGCCACGAGGTCGTCATGGCAGTGGCCGAGGATGCCCGCACCGAAGCCGCTGAACAGGTCGAGGTATTGCTTGCCGTCCGCGTCGACGAGTTTCGAGCCCTTGCCCCTGTCGAGGGCGATGGGGAAGCGCGGATAGTTCAGGATCATGTGCCGATCGTGTCGCGCGATGATCTTGCTCGTGGTGGTCATGGCACTGCTTCACTTTCCAGCCGTCAAATTCATCGGGCAATCCCGTATCGTATCAGGATCAGCCGGCGGCTGCGCAATGAAAACCGCGGCCGGCGAGGCCGCGCAACACTCCCCGCCAGCCCGGTCCGCAGCGCCCGTGCAGGTTCGGAGATTGACCGGTCGATCACTTCGCCGGGGTCGCTCGCACGGTTCACATACGCGGCGTCCAGCCGAGATCGCGCTGGATGTCGGTGGTGTCGACGAGACGGTCGATCTCGTCGATCGACTTGCGCAGGGGGATGCCGTCGTAGAACTGCTCGATGATCTCGCGGGGGGGGCGGCCGGCGGCGTTCGACTTCGCCGCGGCAAGGTAGACTTCATGGCCGTCGACATCGGCTTCGACCGCCGCTGTGAACAGCGCCGCCGCGTCTTCCCACGACAGGAATGCGAAGGCCTCCTCGAGATTCGTCTTACGGCGGCGGACCGGCCGTCCGCCCTGGTGCCGCGCGATCCGTTCCTGCTCGGTGAGCCAGGGCAGCCGCAGGGACACCCCTGAGATGCCGAAGTGATCCACGCAGTAATCCAGCATCTGCTCGCCGGCGAGTTTGCTCAGGGCGTAGACGTTGGTGATCCTCACCGGCGAGTGGCGATCGAGCGGCAGGTAGGCCACCTCGGGAGTCTCCCCGTCCTCGTACTCATCGTGCGCGTCGCTGGCAATGACCTGGATCGAACTGGCGAAGACCACCCGCGGCACGCCGACCTCGGCCGCGGCATGCATCACGTGCAGATTCGTCGTCGTGTTCTCCCGGTACACCATGCCCGGCGAACTGCGGCGGGCGCCGGGGGGGTTGGCGAGATGGACCACCGCGTCGCAACCTTCGAGATGGGCGTACATCGCCTCCTGGCGCAGCAGGTCCGCGACGTACAGCGGGCACGCCACCCCGCGTCGATACGTACGGTCGACACCGGTCACGTCGTGTCCTGCATCCACCATGTCCTGGCAGACGCGCCGGCCCAACTTCCCACTCGCCCCGGTCACTACGATCTTCATTACTGGCTCACTTCCTTCATCCGGCCGGCCATGTCACGCTGCGTCCACACTCACGTATCGGTCCACCTCTTCGAGAGCGATCTCGACCCAGCGGGTAATGCGGCGCGGATTGTTTTCCACGGTATGCGTGTCCTTCATGATAATCTCCAGCGGCCCGTGCCCCGCGATCTCCAGCGTCTGCCCCACGTCGGCGCGAATCTGCTCTTCGTTGAACATTGTGCACACCTGCGTCGGATTCGGCTTTCGGGAGAAAATGTAATCGTTGCCGATCTTCTTCTTCATGATCTTCTGGTCGACCCAGGGCGAGCCGGAAATCCGCCGCAGGCGCGGGATGTAGCGAAGCACGGGATCGAGCCGCTGATGCAGCGGTTCGCAGCACCCGTAGCAGTTCAGCCCGAACTGCTCCATGAGAGGGGCCTGGTAGGGCACGATGAACTCCTCGAACATGCCGGGCGAGATGCCGGTCGTCTCCTGCGACTCGGCGAAGCCCCAGATGTCGATGAGGCGAGCCGACCGGCCCTCGTTCCAGTCGGGCTGGGGCAGTTCATCGGTGCAGCCGAACCCGCCGGACCCGATGTGCTGCGCCCCGTCCTTGCGGGTGAGCAGGCCTTCGGTCTCGAACCACTTGATGAAGTGCATGTGCTCGCCCGAGAGCCACTCCATCACGCGATGCAGGCCTTCGGGATCGTCATACATGTACATCATGAGCTGTTCGAGACCGATGAGCTTGGCCGCCTCCCACGTCAGGCCCATCGTCCACCAGAAGCTGCCCTGGATGCGCGGCGGGAGCAGGTCGCCGAAGATCTCATCCGCGTGCTGGATGAGCGCCTCGGTGCCGTGGCGGTCGACGCTGAGTTCACGGTAGCGGACCTTGTCGAGATCGCGGGCGAGGTTCTTGATCGGCGGGTCCCAGACGTAGCTGCCCTTCTGCTCGGCGCGAATCTGAGGCGCCTCCACGCCGTAGTCCCCGATGCTGACCAGCCAGTTGATGTCGAAGGCGGGCTCAATGAGTCCGTCATCGCGGATGTGGTCCCACCAGTAGACGGTCTGGCGGAGCCGGCGTTCCCACGCGCGGTGCCGGCGGTCCTCGCACTGCAGCGAATCGTCAGGCACGAGTTCGTCCCACGCCCCTTCGGGGAAGGCGAGGATCATCGGCCGCTCGCCGCGCAGGGCGTTGTGGTCGAGCCAGCGCTGTTCGCGGACTTCCATCTCGGGGTTTTCGGCGATCTCCCGCACTCGCCCGGCGAGGCGGCGGAGAATCGCTCGGTCGTGCGCGCTGACCATGGGTGGGCTGTCTCCTTGACGGCAGCCCCCGATAATAACGATTCCGGGAATTCGATGCACGGGGGAGATTCGCGCGAACCGCCCGGCTTCCCGTGCGTCCGTACCCTTGGTCCGCCTGCCGTCCGGGACCGTGCTAAAATGTGGCTATAAGGAGCGTGCCATGTCTTCCAAGCCCTTCACCGCCCTCATGGTCGGGGCCGTGGCGCTGACCGCCGCCGCGATCTGCCCCGCTCAGTCCCTGCAGCAGCGCATCCAGGAATACCGCACCCGCAAGGCGCAGGCGCAGCGGCAGACTGAGGCGAGGCAGTTGGCCGCCTCGGGTACGGCCCACGCGGGCGTGGCCCTGCGCCGCGTTCTCGCCCGGGTCGACTTCCAGGACACCTCCGCCCGCGAGGCGCTGACCTGGATCAGCCGCATGGGCGGGGTCACCATCGTCGTCGATTACGCGGGCCTCGAAGTCCAGGGCATCGATCCCGATCAGCCGATCACCTTCCAGGCCAGCAACGTGCCGGTCTACAAGGCCCTCGACCTCGTGCTGCGACAGCTCGACGACCAGGTCGAGATGATCTGGGAGGTCACGCCGTGGTACGTGCGGGTCGAGACCAGGGAACAGGCCAACCGTCGGCAGGTGGTACGGGTGTACATCATCGACGACCTGCTGCACAGTGCTGAGCAGTTCGACGACGCGCCGAAGTTCTCGCTCGACCAGATCATGCAGAGCACGTCAGGCGGATCGGGCGGCAGCACGGGCAGCATCTTCGATGACGTCGAGGATGAAGCGGAAACGTCGACCCGCTCCGAGCGTGCCCGGCAGATCATCGACCTGATTCAGAAGACCGTCGAGCCGGACGTGTGGTACGACAACGGCGGTCAGGCCCGGATCGACTACTGGCAGGGCAAGCTGATCGTGCGGGCCCCGGTTTACGTGCATCGGCAGATCGGTGTCCCGGCTCGGACAGTCACCGGCACGCTCAACACCACAAGCCAACGCGACGCGACGGGCGCCGTGACCGCCGCCCCGCGTCACGTGAACATCACCG
>CAYFQS010000177.1:0-7560 GCA_964345245.1 uncultured Planctomycetaceae bacterium
GATACCGACGTGATGCTCGCCGACCTCGACGAGGCGGGCAAGCGGATCCTCGCCGCTGTGGGAGGCCGGGGCGGGTTCGGCAACGAGCATTTCAAGGGCCCGACGAACCAGACGCCTCGCACCGCCACCCCGGGCGAGCCCGGCCGGCAGCGCCGCCTCCGTCTCGAACTGAAGCTGATCGCCGATGTCGGGCTCGTCGGTTTGCCCAACGCGGGCAAGTCGACGCTGCTGTCGCGCCTCAGCGCCGCCCGGCCGAAGATCGCCGACTACCCGTTCACCACCCTCGAGCCGCAGCTCGGCATCGCGGACTTGCCGGGCTACCGCCGACTCGTGTTCGCCGACATCCCGGGCCTGATCGCGGGGGCGAGCCGGGGGGCGGGGCTCGGCCACGAGTTTCTTCGCCACATTGAGCGAACCCGCATGCTCGTGCACCTCGTCGAACTCGAGCCCATCGACGGGAGCGATCCGGTTGAGAACTACCACGTGATTCGCCGCGAACTCGCCGACTACGCCCCCGCCCTCGCCGCGAAGGTCGAGATCATCGCGATCAGCAAGGTGGAGCTGCTCGGCGACGACTCGGACATCGAAGTCGCGGTGTCGATGATCCAGGGTGCGCTTGACCGCCCCGTCCTGGCGGTCTCGGCCGCGACCGGCTTCGGCATCGACCGCATGCTGGACCGTTGCTGGGAAGAAGTCCGACAGATGCGGGATTGACCGGCCCCTGGGATGCCTCGGGTTCGCTCCCCCGACCGGAGACCATCACCGTGAGCGGCAAGACCGGCGAATCACTCGAGACTGACCGGGAGAGGCGCGACTTTTGCCGGTCGCCCGAGCCGAAGTCCGTCGTGAGCGGTCGCAGGATTGAGCAAGTGGTCGGGCCGGAAGCCCCGAAGGACTGATCGCCATGGCTCATCGCAGCTACGGCCGGTACACGGTGGACACGTCGCGGGAACGGAAGATCCTCTTCCCGGCCGCCGGGCTTACCAAGGGCGACCTGATCGATTACTACGAGCGCGTCGCCGCGGTCATGCTGCCGCACGTTCGGGGACGGTGCGTCTCGATGGAGCGCTATCCCGACGGCATCGAGGGCGAGGGCTTCTACCAGAAGGACATCTCCGATTACTTTCCGGACTGGCTCGATACGAAGACGGTGGAGAAGGAAGGCGGGACGGTGGAGCACGCGGTGATTGAGAAGACCGCCACGCTTGTTTACCTCGCCGACCAGGCCTGCATCACGCCGCACACCTGGCTGAGTCGAACCGACAAGCTGTACGACCCGGATCGTCTCGTGATCGATCTCGATCCGACGGGTGGCGAGTTTGATCAGGTGCGTCGCGCTGCCCGATGGGTGCGTGATCTGTTCGACGAAATCGGGCTCGAAGCCCGGCCCATGCTCACCGGTTCCACCGGGGTGCACGTGGTGGCCCCGCTCGATCGAAGCGCGGCGTTCGATGTGGTCCGCGATTTCGCGAACCGCGCGATGGACCTGCTCGCCGCTCGCCACCCCGACGTCCTGACCACCGAGCCGCGGAAAAACAAACGCGGAGGCCGGCTGTACCTCGACACGGCAAGAAACGCCTACGCCCAGACGGCCGTGCCGCCGTACGCGGTCCGCGTGCGCCCCGGCGCGCCCGTGGCCGTTCCCATCGATTGGGATGAGCTCGGCCGATGCGAATCGGCGGCGTACGATATCCGCAGCGCGCAGCGCCGGCTGGCGCAGAAGGGCGATCCGTGGTCCGACCTGCCCCGCCGCGGCCGTTCTCTCGCTTCTGCTTTCGAGCGGCTCGATAAACTGCATGCGTAACGCGCCGGAAGCGGTCCGTTTGAACGGAGCCGCGACCGTAAGGAAGCGGTCAGACTTCTCCATCAGACGACGGCCCCGTGCCGGTCGGCAGACCGCTTCCTGACCGGCGCGGCTCGCATCGGGTGCATGCGTTCGTTCTGCCCCGGACCCCCGGACCATCGGAGCGAAAAAGGGCTTGACATAGCCACTGCGTTTCACATATGCTTTATTAACGTTTGACTATGTCAAATAAGACTCATAATTTATCGCCCGCGAAGAGCTCCCGGATCGTCGACATCCTGCGGATGCGGATCGTCGACGGGCAATGGGCTCCGGGAACGCAACTTCCTGTCCGAAACAAACTTGAATCAGAATTTGACGTCAGTCGAATGACACTGCAGCGGGTGATGACCCAACTGCAGGATGAGGGGTTCATCTGGGCCAACGGCCGGGCCGGTACATTTGTCAGCGAACGTTTGCCTCACCTTTCCCGGTACGCGCTGCTCATTCCATTCAGTCGCACCCAAGTCAGGTCGAGGTTCTGGGATGCCCTGGCCCGGCAGGCGCGGGCCTTGAACGGGGCCGACACCCGGCATTCGCTGAGCGTTTACTACAACATCTGGCCCGAACACCGCGACCGGGACGAATACGACGAGCTCATCGCCCAGGTGAAGTCGCATCGGGTCGCCGGTTTGATCTTCGCCGCGTCTCCCTGGAGGTTGCGGCGCACGCCCCTGCTTGATCAGCCGGACATGCCTTGGGCGATCATCGGTGGAGGCGACAACGCCTTCGGGGTGCCGGAGGTGGGCCTGGATGGACAGGGCTGGACGAAACGGGCGTGCGAGCGGCTGCGTCAACGCGGCCGGCGGCGAGTCGCCTTTCTTTATCGCAACGGGGAGGAAAAGATCGGTCGGACGTTCCAGCGCCAGGCCGAGATCCACGGACTCGACGTTCCCCCGCAGTGGATGTTTGCCCTCTCCGAGCGGTCCGCCGCCGGAGTCCGCAGCGTCACCCATCTGCTGATGACCCTGCCGCGGGACGAACGCCCGGACGCGCTGGTCATTCAGGACGATCACCTCGTCGAGCCGGCGACGCGTGGCGTCACCGCGTCCGGCGTCCGGGTGCCCGACGACCTGGAGATCATCGCCCACGTGAACTATCCCGAACCGCCGCCGACCAGCGAGCCGGTCACGTGGCTCGGGTATGACAGCCGTGAATCGATCTCCCGTTCAGTCGACTTGATTGACCGTCAGCGGAAGGGGCTGAACGTGCCGGATCGCATCGAAATCACGCCGCTCTTCGATGACGAGGTTGCGGCTCAGTGGGGAACGCTCGGCGAGAAGGTCGATTCGCAGGCCCGCCGTTCGCCGGCCCCGCAGCCCCCGAGCTCACTCGGATGGGCCGTGAATGATCAACCCGCGACAACAGTGACCTGATCGAAAGGAGCAGCCCAACCAAACAGACCGACACGCGATTGACGGGGAAACAGTGGCTGATCATGCAAGCTGGCAATCGGCCGGTACAGCCAGTTGCATGCTTATGATCGGGAAAAAGTTCGACGGTACGCTTACCCACTATGTTTGTCACCGATTCAAGGAGTTTTACCATGCGTCGACATTTTGCTTTTACTCTCATTGAGTTACTCGTGGTTGTGGCCATCATTGCCCTGCTGATTTCCATTCTGCTGCCCGCGTTGGGCGACGCGCGAGAACTCGCGAGACAGACCAAGTGCCTGGCCAACGCGCGGGCGTTGTCCATGGCCTCTCTGATGATGGCCGATGACAACGATCGCCGGCTGAGCTATCCCAAAGGCGAAACGGTCAGCTACGACATCACGGATCAGGAAGGCAACACCCAGACGATTTCGTACAGTTTCGGCGATCCCGATTACGGATGGAAGTACCTCACCTACCCCTTCTACAGGGACTTGAAGGAGTACGGCGTGACGGGGGAAAGCCATCGCTGCCCCTCAGACCAGACCGAATGGGGCGGGAACGATCAGAAGCAGATCGGCACGTGGGGATCGGATGCCGACGTCATCCGCTCCGACCCGGACTGGTACAGCAGTTTCTTCCCGAATTCGCTTGTATGGACGCTCGGAGCCAATAATCAGTGGAGCGGCAACGATAGAATCGACGAGCGGGAGTTCCCCGAACGGATCTTCCTGGCGCTCGATACGTCGTTGGCGGACGTGGGGCCTTTTGTTCGGCCGGGCAATCCCTACTACGCGTCGGCGCACAGCCCGACCCTGCGCTTCACGCCCGGCTCGGGCGAGCTGGCGGTCGGTCTGTCAGCCATGCTGGACGGCCACGCCGAGGCGTGGAGTTGGGACCGCTCCTTCTACCGACACATTGCCACCGATCAGCGCACGCCGTACCCCGGCGGCACCGATCCGAAGGGGGGTAGCCAGGCTCCGAACCTGCGGCCGTGATGGAAGAATCGTCAGCCCGCGCTGCTCAGCCATGCGCGGGACGTGGCCATGGCGTGCGACGCGGCAGGGCCGGGAGTGGCGCGGGTTGAGTCTGCTTCGGCGACGGTTCGCCGGCCCCGCCGCTCCCGAGCTCACGCGGATGGGCCGTGAATGATCAACCCGCGACAACAGTGACCTGATCGAAAGGAGCAGCCCAACCAAACAGACCGACACGCGATTGACGGGGAAACAGTGGCTGATCATGCAAGCTGGCAATCGGCCGGTACAGCCAGTTGCATGCTTATGATCGGGAAAAAGTTCGACGGTACGCTTACCCACTATGTTTGTCACCGATTCAAGGAGTTTTACCATGCGTCGACATTTTGCTTTTACTCTCATTGAGTTACTCGTGGTTGTGGCCATCATTGCCCTGCTGATTTCCATTCTGCTGCCCGCGTTGGGCGACGCGCGAGAACTCGCGAGACAGACCAAGTGCCTGGCCAACGCGCGGGCGTTGTCCATGGCCTCTCTGATGATGGCCGATGACAACGATCGCCGGCTGAGCTATCCCAAAGGCGAAACGGTCAGCTACGACATCACGGATCAGGAAGGCAACACCCAGACGATTTCGTACAGTTTCGGCGATCCCGATTACGGATGGAAGTACCTCACCTACCCCTTCTACAGGGACTTGAAGGAGTACGGCGTGACGGGGGAAAGCCATCGCTGCCCCTCAGACCAGACCGAATGGGGCGGGAACGATCAGAAGCAGATCGGCACGTGGGGATCGGATGCCGACGTCATCCGCTCCGACCCGGACTGGTACAGCAGTTTCTTCCCGAATTCGCTTGTATGGACGCTCGGAGCCAATAATCAGTGGAGCGGCAACGATAGAATCGACGAGCGGGAGTTCCCCGAACGGATCTTCCTGGCGCTCGATACGTCGTTGGCGGACGTGGGGCCTTTTGTTCGGCCGGGCAATCCCTACTACGCGTCGGCGCACAGCCCGACCCTGCGCTTCACGCCCGGCTCGGGCGAGCTGGCGGTCGGTCTGTCAGCCATGCTGGACGGCCACGCCGAGGCGTGGAGTTGGGACCGCTCCTTCTACCGACACATTGCCACCGATCAGCGCACGCCGTACTACGGCGGCACCGATCCGAAGGGCGGTAACCTGTCTCCGAACCTGCGGCCGTGATGGAAGAATCGTCAGCCCGCGCTGCGCAGCCATGCGCAGGTCCGGGCTGGCACAGTCGGGCTCGACAGGCCCTTCGGGCCGAGCGCCGGTCGAGGGCGATGGCGAGCCGGCCGCGCATGCTCGTTTCGCGCCTCGCTGAAGCGAGGTCGCGCCGAAGCAGCGGGCCGCCGCGTGGCGATCACTTCGCGCCGCCGGGCTTGATTCCGCGGCCGAACCGCGCCAGACTTATGCGCTATGTCGCTGAACCTGATCGCCATCAACGTCGGAAACACCCGAACTCAGTTCGCCGCGTTCGCTGAAGGCGAGCGAGAGGGGCCCATCGAGCGCCTGGGCCATGACGAATTGCCCCGTGCCGCGGACACGCTGCGGCAACTGCGCGATCGAATCGAGCCCGAAGATCTCGCCGTCTACGTCGCCTCGGTCAATCCCGAGGCCGCGAAGGAGACCGCCGACATTGCCGTGCGCACGCTCGACGCCGAGACGGCGCACGTCGGCGAGGACGTGACCGTGCCCGTCGGTCGGCAGCTCGACCGCGAGGCCATCGTCGGTGTCGACCGGCTGCTCAACGTCGCCGCGGCTTACGACCGGATCAAGCAGGCCTGCATCATCATCGACGCCGGCACCGCGGTGACGGTCGACTTCGTGGACGGCGAGGGCACGTTCCACGGCGGGGCGATCCTGCCGGGCGCCCGGATGTCACTCGACATCCTTCACGATTACACCCATCAACTGCCGCGGATCGAGTTCGCCCCTCCGGTCGAGGCGGTCGGACACAATACGGTCGAGGCCATGCGCTCCGGCGTGTATCACGGCTTGCGCGGCGCGGTGCGCGAGCTCGCCGAGCGATTCGCCCTGTTCTACGGCGCCTATCCGAAGATCATCGCCACCGGCGGCGACGCCCACACCCTGTTCGAAGACTATGAACTCGTCGAGGCGGTGGTCGATGATCTTACCCTCCGCGGCATCGCGGTCACGCACCGCGTCGCGTGCGGTGTGGAAGAGTGATCAGCGCGGCGCCCGCCATTCGAGTGGTCACTGCCGACGCCCCGGGGGCGATCGGCATCATCCAGCTCACCGGACCCGGCGCGACCGATCTTGCCGAGCGACTGACCGGCGTGACGCCGTCGCGTCGATGTCGGCTTGTTCGATTTGAGGACATCGACGAAGGGCTGGTCGTGGCGCTGCGCGAGGCGTGGTGTCAGCTCCTGCCGCACGGCGGGCCGCGGGTGATCCGGCGGCTGGTCGACCGGTTGATCGAACTGGGCGGCGAACCGGCCGAGGATCGTGATTCCCCCGAGGCGTACCCGGAAGCCGACTCGCCGCTGGAAGCCGACATGCTCGCCACGCTTGCGCGGGCGGCGAGTCCGGCCGCGATCGACCTGCTGCTCGACCAGCCCGCGATCTGGCGCGATCGGTTCGACCGCGGTCAGCCGGTGGGGCAGATCGCCGAGTCGACCAGCCCGCTCGATCACCTGATCCACCCGCCGAGCGTGGTGCTCGTCGGCCGGCCGAACGTGGGCAAGAGCACGCTGAGCAACTACGTGATGGGACGGGCGTCGAGCATTATCGCCGACCTGCCGGGCACGACGCGGGACTGGGTGTCGGGCCTGGCCGAGCTGCCCACGCCGCTGGGGGAACTGGCGGTGCACTGGTTCGACACGCCGGGTCTGCGGGCCGCGACCGAGTCGGAAGCGATCGAGGGGCGGGCGGTGGCGCTTGTCCGGCGGGTGCTCGAAGAGGCCGATGTGCTCATCGCCATGCGTGATCCGCGGATCGACTGGCCCGACGCCGCCGAACTGCCCCGCGAGCCCGACCTGCGGGTGATGAACAAGGCCGATTTGCTTGATGGCGCCGCCGGCGCCCGCGTGCACCCTGTTATCGCCACGACCGGCGACGGCGTGGCCGACCTGTGCGCGGCGATCGCGAACGTGCTCGGCCTGTCGGCCGACCTCGCCGGCCGGCCCTGGGCGTTCTCCCCGCGACTGAAGCAATCGCGACCAGAAAAGGTGTCAGGATGATTTATTGGCCGGGTATGCCGGGGTGGGCGGGCGTGGCTCGCCGCGGCCCGGTGAACCGGGCCGCGCCGCGGGCAGGGAGCCGCGCCGTGGGCTGGAATGGGTAGGGTGGCGCGGAGCGAGTCGGCGAGCGATGCCCACCACGCAATAAGAGACA
>CAYFQS010000178.1:0-7541 GCA_964345245.1 uncultured Planctomycetaceae bacterium
GGGATTCGGGATCCGGACCTGCGCTGGCGCTGCGGTCCGGCTTGGGGGAGGGGATTCGGGATCCTGCTTCCCGGCCGGCCCCGTGATAAACTCCGTGGCATGAGCTACCGAGCCATCGACCCGCGGCAGATTCGCGTTCGTCCGCTGTGCGAGCGTGAGCACCAGCTTCACATCGAGGAGGTGGCGGTTGATCCGGACGCGATGCCGGCGGATTGCGGTGCGGACGGGGAGCGGATCGCCCGCCTGGCCGCCCGGATTCACCGCGCCCGGGAGCGGGGCGGGGCGGTGATGCTCGCCTACGGCGCCCACGCGATCAAGAACGGCTGCGGGCCGCTGCTTCGCCGGCTGATCGACCGCGGGTGGGTGACGCACCTGGCGACCCAGGGCGCGGGGATCATTCACGACTGGGAGTTCGCCCACATCGGCCGATCGGGCGAGTCGGTGCGGGACAACGCGGTGGTCGGGCGGTTCGGGATGTGGGACGAGACGGGGCGGGCGGTGAACGTGGCGGCGCTGTTTGCCGGCGCCCACGGGCTCGGCCTGGGCGAGGCGATCGGGAAGCTGGCCGCGGAAGACGCGTTGCCGCTGACGCTGGATGAGACCGCGGCCGCATCGCTGGCCGCGGGTCGGGCGGACCTCGCCCACGCGGCGCGCGAGCATGAGCTGGGCGAGGCGCTGCGCTTCGAGCATCCGTGGCGGCGGTTCAACGTCGCCGCGGCGGCGTACGAACGTCGCGTGCCGCTCACGGTGCATCCCGGCATCGGGTATGACATCTACGCCTGCCACCCGCTGTTCCACGGCGGGGCGATCGGCCGGGCCGCGGCGACCGACTTCCGCACCTTCGTCGAGTCGGTCAGTCGCCTCGGCGGCGGGGTGTACCTTTCCGTCGGCTCGGCGATCATGAGCCCGCAGGTGTTCGAGAAGGCGTTCAGCATCGCCAACAACCTTCGCGCAGGCCGCGGCGAGCCGCTGATCGGCGGCCACCACATCGCGGTGGTCGATCTCCAGAGCGGCGGGGACTGGGACTGGTCGGCCGGGGAACCGCCCCACGATCACCCCGCCTACTACCTGCGCTTCTGCAAATCCTTTTATCGCATGCTCCCCAGCCCCACCGCTCCCGGCACGCTCGACTACCTGCAGATGGACAACCGGACGTTCCTGGCGAACCTGGTGAAAGCGGTGGAAGGCGGGGGCGGAGATGGAGGCGGAAAGCGGTGAGCCGGCGCGAAAGCCGAAGCTCGAAATTCGAATGTTTCCGTGACCGGGCGCGGAACTCCCGGGCCGGGGTTGCCTTTTTGCCATCGCGGCATTCGGCGATCGGGCATTGATTCGGGCTTCGGGCTTCTGGTTTTCGCCGCGTCGCGTCGGCGACCTGCGTTCTGTAGAATGCCACCATGGACAGGGCATGGATGCAGCGGTTGGCGGGCCGGTTTGTTGTCTTTGACGGTCCCGACGGATCGGGCAAAACGACACAGTTCCGTAAGTTCGGGGACCTTGCCCGCTCCCGGGGACTCGGGGTGTGCGAGGTGCGCGAGCCGGGCGGCACCGCGATCAGCGAGCAGGTTCGGGCCATCCTGCTTGATCCGGAGAACGACGACATGTCGGTGCGGTGCGAGATGATGCTGTACATGGCGAGCCGGGCCCAGCTCGTGGCCGAGCGGATCGCCCCGGCCCAGGCGCGCGGAGCGCTGGTGCTCGCCGACCGCTTCGTCTCCTCCACCCTCGCCTACCAGGGTGCCGCCGGGGGCATGGCGATCGATGACATCCGGCGGGTGGGCGAGGTCGCCATCGGCGAGCACTGGCCGGACCTCGTGGTGGTGTTCGATGTCGACGCGAACACCGCCCGGCACCGGCTGAATCCGCTGCTCGACCGCATGGAGCGTAAGGGCGCCGAGTACCACCGGCGGGTGCGAGAGGGCTATCTCGACCAGGCCGCGGCTGACCCGGACGGCTACCTCGTGATCGACGCATCCGGCGAGGAGGACGAGGTGTTCGAGGTGCTGTGCGAGGCAATGGCGGCCCGGTTCAGCGGCGTCGGGCGTTCACGAACCGCCTCGACCGGCGAGTGAACAAGGCCAAGCCGTTGCGGTCGAGCGCGACGGAACCTGCAATTGGCGTAGCGGCTTTATTCGAAAACACTTGCCGCGGGGCGGCCGCGAGGGTAAGTTGAAGGGACACAGGTCGCTTCACAACCAGGGAGGTCTCGTCATGGCCGCGTCTCCGTTGCTTCGATTATTGTTGATCGTGGGAATCGCTGTCTGCCTGCCGGCGGCGACGGCCGTGGGTTCGGTCTACGTGGAAGTGGCGCAGGAATCGCAGGCGGGGGCGGGCGACTTTGACGAGCACGTGCTCGGGATCATCGAGTCGTATCACGGGCGGAGCGAGGGCGTGAAGGCCTTCTACAACTACGAAGCGTCGAGCTACAACGGCCCGGCCGCCCAGCCGCTGCCGAGCAACATGTCGCTTCTGTTCCTCGTGGAGAACACCGACGGCCTGCACCTCTACAGCGTGCACGACACGCGCGACGACGGCAGCGGCGGGCTGGCCGAGATGCAGTTCATGCTCGAAAACCGCCACTTCGGCGAGGCCGGGTCTGCGGACGATCCGCATCTGAACATGTTCAGTTCGATCTTCGCCGACGACCCGCAGGAGGTGCCCATCGTCGAAGGCGGCAGCCAGCCGGTGGTCAAGACCCGCCACCGCTGGTTGGCGTGCTGCACCGACGGCACGGCGATGGGCCCGCTCAAGGCCCCGTGGACGATCTACGCCGAGTTCACCGACGTGGACGACGATCCGACGACGTGGATCAGCCACGGCATGCACGACTGGTACGCGGTGGGCGAAGCGGGGGCGGAACTGCTGCTGAACATGGCGCCCGACCGGCGGGTGCGACTGCGGTCGGTCAGCGAAGATCGTCTGACGGACGAGGAGTTGATCGCGCGGTTTGAGGGTCGGATGTCCCGGCTTGGCCGGGCGATCTCCAACAAGGGGGACTACGCGACGGCGTTGGCGATTTTCGCGAATGTCAGCGACCGCACCGCCGCCCTGCCGCAGGTGCAGGGGAAGCTGCGCATCGCGATGCGGCGTTTCCGGCTGGCCGGGCCGGCGAGCGAGAAGGTCGCCGAGGCCCTGGAGGCCAACCCGATCGCCGCGGCGCGGCTGGAGACGATGAAGTGGAAGTTGAACCGTCCGACCATGGCCAAGGCCAAGCCGAAGGCCGAGCCCGCGAAGCCCGCCGCCGCCTCCGAGGCCGGGGAAGCGGCGCCGCCTTTCGATCCGGCGGCGGCGCTGAGCGAAGCCGACGAACTTCGCGAAGCGGGCAAGCACATCGAGGCGTACCGCATCTACAAGGTGCTGGGCACGAAGCACATGGCCACGGACGAAGGGATGGCGGCGATCAAGCGGGTCGCCGAGTACGGCCGCGATGCGGAGTTCATGCAGACATACCGCGCGGCGGAGGCCCAGCGTCGGCTGATGGAAGCCGAGCACCGCAAGGCCGCCGCCCTGCTCACCCGCGCCAGGATCATGGCCGAGGAAGGCGACACGGAGATCGCCAACGAGTTTTACCGGGATATTCTCAAGAAGTACCCCGCTTCTCCCGCCGCGGTCGAAGCCCGGGTGGCGCTGGGCTCGGAGTGACCGGCAGGGGGACACGCCGCGGTGAAGGGGGCACACGCCTCGCTGAAGCGAGATCGCGCCTCGGTGCTACCGGGCCGGGGCGAGCACGTCGGCCCGGTTCACGGTGATGATGCGGAGGTTGGTCGCCTCATCGTGGCGGATATCACCCACGATGCCGACGATCCGCCCGAGCAGGTTCCGCACGTTGGCCAGGACGGAGGGTTTGATGTAAGCGATCGTCCGCTCGGACAGCGGGTCGACCAGGCGGTACATCAGCGGTAGCCGCTTGCCATCGTAGTAGGGACTGGTGAGCAGCCGCCCCACCGCGGTGTAGGCGGGCTCCCGCTCCGGTTCGGCGGCAGACTCCTCGGTGTCCATCTGGTCGCGAATCTTGCGAATCTCCTGCAACGTGGCCAGCAGTTCCCTGCGATCCTCGAGCAGCGCGATGCGGGCCTCGACGACCCGCTCGTCCGTCGAGCTGAGCTCCTGCTCAGCGGCCAACCGGCGGTAGGCCGCGAGCAGTTCGTCGAGCGGCTGATCGTCCACCGAAGTGCCCCGCAGTGCATCGAAGCGTCTCTCCACGGCGGCGAGCTTTTCATTGTCCGGCTCGTACGGCCGGATCCGGGCGTCCGGAGCGCGCTCGACCGCATCCGTCACTTCCTCGACGTCCGCCGGGGCCGGCTCGGCGTCGGCCACTTCGGCCGTCGGGGCTTCTTCCACGTCTCCTGTGTCCGTGGCCGTGGCCGCCTCTGTGGCGGTGTCGGTGTCCATCTCGATGGTCGGGGCTTTAATATCGCCGCCACCGAGGTCGGTGTCGATGAGTTGCGGCTCGTCATCGTCCGTGGTTTCGGTGGTCTGGCCGACCACGGCGGTATCGACGATCGGCGGGCCGGTGTCTTCGACTTCTTCCTGGCCGGCGACCGCTTCGGGTTCGGCCTCTTCCGCGGCCCGGACGCTGGCGAGATCGGCCGCGGTCGCTTCCCGGACGTAATCACTTTTCACGAACAGCATGGCCGGGTCGGGCGGAACGATTTTGAAGTAGTTGCCGTCGCTGCCGACAATGCTCACCCGATCGCCCTCGTTGAGCATGGCCTGGGTGCGGTAGCTCTTCTCCGGACCGGCGGGCGACGGGGCGCGGACCCGCACGCGATTGCCGGTGACCACGCCCTCGGTGCCGTCGCCCTCGGCGGCGACGAAGGCCTTGGAGATATAGCTGAACGAGCCCGGCGGGGGCGTGATCAGGTACCAGCCGTACTGGTTATCCTGCACTTCGACCAGGGCGCCTTCGTCGAGCTGGGTCGCCGCGTAGTAATTCGTACCGGCGCCGGCGCGGATGTTCACGTCATTGCCGGTAATCACGCCGGTGAAGGGGAAATCCACGGCCGGGGAGGCCGAAGCCAGCGCCCCGACCAGTGCCACCGTCCACGTCAGCCGGATGGGCAGAGCGGATCGCATGATGCAGTTCCTTTCCAGATCGGCTACGATACGCGACGGTACCGCTATGGCGTGGCGGCGTCAAGGTTTGCCGGTCGGAAGCCGCCGCCGTTGCCGGAGATTTTTCCTTTTTTCGGGGCGCCTGGACAATGCGGTCGCATGGATGGGCCCGGCTTGCCGTCAACGCCGATTCGTCCGACAATCACCGGCCGCAGAAACTGGCACGGGCTGAGCATGCAAAGACGCAGAGACCATCGACATTCATTGCTGCTGCTGGCCGCCGCGACCCTCGTGGCGATCAGCGGCTGCCGCGACCCGCTGTCCCGCAGCGACCGTGAACTGCAGTGGGAAGCCCTCGAAGCGAGCCGGGCCCAGCTCAAGGCCCTCAGCGCCGGGCCCGACATCGAGGTGAAGATTCCCGAAAGCGCGCTCTACGCGGAGTTCGACGAAGATCGCGTCGAACAGCTCGACAAGCTTTCCGGCCCGGACGTCTACACGCAGGAAGACCTCGACCTCGGCGTGGGGCTCGACGGCCGGCCGTCGAAGACGATCAAGCTCTCCCTCCAGCGGGCGATCCAACTCGCGGTCCGCAACAACCTCGATCTCAAGGTGGCCCAGATCGTCCCGGGCATCAGCGAGGCGGACGTCATCGCCGCCGAGGCCGCCTTCGACGCGACGTTCTCCACGTCCATCGAATGGCGGAAGACCGATCGACCGCAGCAGGGCACGGTGCTCAACACCCTCACCGTCGGCACCACGACCCAGCAGAGGGACAACGCCACGTTCAACGTGGGCATCAACAAGCGGCTGGAAAGCGGCGCCCAGCTCGCCGTCTCGACCGGCTTTGATTACACGAACAACAAGACCCGCGGCCTCAACGTCGCGCCCGACCCCGCGTTCACCAACAACGTCACCGTCGGGATCAACCAGCCGCTGCTGCGGAACTTCGGCTCGCGGGTGAACCGGTCGCAGATTCATCTCGCCCGCAACGCTCATCGGCGGGACGTGCTGGACCTGCATTCGCAGCTTCTCGACCTCGCGCTGCAGGTCGAGCAGGGGTATTGGAACCTCGTGTTCGCCCGGTATCAGCTCGCGATTCAGCAGCGGCTTCTGAAGCGCACGGTCAACACGCGGGACACGCTGCTGCCCCGGCGTGAGTACGACGTGAGCCCGGTGCAGATCGCCCAGGCGTACAGCTTCGTCGAGCTGCGCCAGGCCGACGTACTCTCCGCCCGGCAGGCGGTGCGCGACGCGACGGACAACCTGAAGCTGCTGATCAACGCCCCGGACCTGCCGATCTCCGACGAGACGCTGATCGAGCCGATCGATCGGCCGGTCGAGGTATCGGTCGAGTACAGCTTGCTCGACGCGATTACCACCGCCCTCCAGCATCGGCCGGAGGTCCGCACCGCGGTGTTGAACATCGACGACTCGTCGATCCGGCAGATGGTGGCGGACAATCAGCGGCTGCCCCAGCTCGTGCTCAACGCCCAGATTCAGTACTTCGGGCTCGCGGAGCAAGTGGGAGAGGCCTACGAGGAACTCGGCGAAGGCGACTTTATTGAGTACCTGATCGGCCTGCAGTTCGAGCAGCCGATCGGCAATCGGGCCGCCGAAGCCGCCTATCGCCAGGCCCGGCTCACCCGGCGCGGCACGGTGATGCAGTACAAGAGCGTGGTGCAGCAGGTGGTGGCGTCGGTGAAGCGGGCCCTGCGCCAGGCGCGGACGAACCTGGAGTTGATCGATGCCTTCCGCGCCGCCCGCCGCGCCGCCTCCGACAACCTCCGCGCCATCGAAAAACGCGAGGAGACCGGGGAACAGCTCACCCCCGAATTCCTGCTCGACCTCAAGCTGCAGACCCAGGAGCGCCTGTCCAACGCCGAGATCCGCGAGTTGCAGTCGGTCATCGACTACAACATCGCCCTCGTGCAGCTTCACCAGTCGCTGGGCACGCTGCTGCGACACAACGGCATCGAATTCGTCTGGCCGGAGGACATGTTCGTCGGCCGGCCGCGGGACTGACCCCGCCGCGCCGTCCGCCCCACCGGAATTGCCTGCCCCGAGCGCCTAGAGTGAAACAACATGTTTCGAGTTCACATACATGACCGACTACGCGAGCACCCCGGCGCCCAACGCATCTACACGCACGTGAGCCGCCAACCCCCGTGGGTGCTGATCACGGCGGTGGTCGCCGCACTGCTGGTCTTCGCCCTGCCGCTGTTGCTGCTGGCGTTTGCGGCGATGGCGGTGTTCTTTGTCGTCGCCCTCCTGCACGGGGCCGCCACGGCCCTCGGCCGGGCATTCCGGTACATGGTCGACCGCGAAGACAGTCTCCACCGCGACGACGGCCGCGTGAACGTCCGCGTCATCCGCCGGGACTGAAACGCGATCTCCCCGCCTTTGAGGCGGCTCGCGAACACCCGTAGATCAGAGCCGGACTGACGCCGGGGGCGGACGATGGGATCGCCGGCTTTACAGAAAACGGGCGG
>CAYFQS010000179.1:0-7520 GCA_964345245.1 uncultured Planctomycetaceae bacterium
AGGAAGGCCCGGGCGTAGTTGCCCGGCGTGGCGTGGCCCTGGAAGTAGACCAGGTCCCCGCCGCTCGGATGTTCCGGGCCGCGGAAGAAGTGGTTGAGGCCCACTTCGTACAGCGTGGCGGACGAGGCGTACGTCGAGATGTGCCCGCCGATCCCGTCCGATGCCTTGTTCGCCCGCACGACCATCGCCATGGCGTTCCAGCGGATGATCGACTTGATCCGGCGCTCGACCTCGCGATTGCCGGGGTAGGGCGGCTGGCGGTCGGCGGGAATCGAGTTGACATAGGGCGTCTGCGAGGTGACCGGGAGTTCGACCCCGGCCCGCTGGGCGCTGATCTGCAGCTCGCTGAGCAGGCGGGTGACCCGCTCCCGGCCGCGCGTGATCAGCACGTCCTCCAGCGCCTCCATCCAGTCGCGGGTCTCGACCGCTTCGATCGCGTTTTCCGCTTCACGTACCGCACTCTCGTCGATCTGTGTCATATCGTGAACCGCTTCCTTTGGGGGAAAATCACGGCTGGCGTCGCTGCGCCAGGCCCGCACTCAGCGCAAGCGGGCGCAGGATGACATTTATAGTCACTTCGCCGGCGTCTCGCCCGCCGGAAGCAGGAGCGATTTGGAGTTTTTGTTGGCGGCGGCGATCCGGCGACAGCGGCCGATCCCCGCTACCGACTGCTTGCCCCCCGGCGGCGGGCGGTCCGTGACGGGGCTTCTCAGAGCGTCCCCTTGGTGCTGGGGATGTCGTCGCCGGTGACGGCCACGGCCTGGCGCAGGGCCCGGCCGAGGGCCTTGAAGATCGCCTCGGCGATGTGGTGATCGTTGTGGCCGTGCGGCACCTCGACATGGCAGTTCAGCTTGCCGTGCACGGTCAGCGCGTTCAGGAACTCGCGGAGGAGCTGGTTGTCGAACTCGCCGATCTTCCCGAACACGTCGTTGAACTGGACGTCGAAGACCATCGCCGGCCGGCCGGACAGATCAACGCTCACCCGGGCGAGGGCATCGTCCATGGGCACGGAGGCGAAACCGTAGCGCTCGATCCCCTGCTTCTCGCCGACCGCTTCGGCCAACGCCTGCCCGAGCACGATGCCGACATCCTCGACGGTGTGATGGTCGTCGATGTGCGTATCGCCCCTGGCCTTCACCGTCAGCCCGAACCGCCCGTGCCGGGCCACATGATCGAGCATGTGATCGAGGAATCCGACGCCGGTGTCGTTGGCATACCGCCCGCCGTCGAGATTCAGCTCGATGGCGATGTCGGTTTCACTCGTCTTGCGTTCGATGTTGCTTGTTCGTTTCATTTCTTTTCACCGCAGAGGCGCGCCTAACCCATCGCCCGCAGGGCGTCGAGCAGGGCGTTGTTCTGCTCGGGCGTGCCGATGGTGATTCTCAGTTTGTCGCGGAGGCGGTCCTGCTCGAAATATCGGACGAATATGCGGCCCCGCTTCAGGGATTCGTACACGCTTCGGGCCCCGCCGGCGAAGCCGGCGGGAACGGTGGCGAGCACGAAGTTGCTTTGACTGACCGGCACCTCGAAGCCGATCTCGGCCAGCGCGGCCGCGACGCGGGCCCGCTCGTCCCGGACCTTCCGCCACGTCGCCGCCGCTTCGTCACGGTGTTCCAGCGCGGCCCGGGCGAGGCGCTGGGCGATCGCGTCGGTGTTGTAGCTGTCCTTCGTCTTGAGCAGCGGCTCGATCAGACCTTCGCTCGCGATGCCGTAGCCGAAGCGCAGCCCGGCGAGCGAGTAGCCCTTGCTCAGCGTGCGGAGCAGGATGACGTTCTCGTGCTGCCGCACGAGTTCGACCCCGTCGTAGCCGAGATCGGGATCGACGAAGTCCACGTACGCCTCGTCGACCACGAGCACGCCGTTGAGTTGATCGGCGATGCCGGCGAGCTGGTCCACGCCCGCCAGCCGCCCCGACGGGGCGTGCGGGTTGACCACGAACACCAGCGGGACGCCGGCCACGTTCATCCGCTCGGCGAAGTCGCCGGGCAACGACCAGTCGTCTTCCCGCGGCACGCGATGCACCGGCGAGTCGTGAATCGCGGCGAGCACCGGATACAACGAGTAGCTCGGCTCGGCGGCGCCGATCGGTCGGCCCGGCTCGACGAAGGTCGTGATCACCAGCCGCAGCAGTTCGTCGCCGGCGTTCGTGGCGAGGATGCGGCCGGACGATACGCCGTGCACGTTCCCCGCAACCTCACAGAACCCGCGGGCGGTGTGCGGGGGATACTTCCGCAGCGCCTCGGCCGGCGTGCCACGCAGCGCCGCCATCACCGCCTCGCCGGGCGGATAAGGATTCTCGTTGGTGTTGAGCTTGACCAGGTCGGACGATTCGGGCTGCTCGCCCGGCACGTAGCCGCTCATTCCGGCGATGTTTTCGCGTTCGTAAGTCATGGTGCCATGGTGAAGCAGAATAACCGCAGCGGCGCGGAGCCGCGCCGGGAAGCGGATACCTGGTGGTCATTCGCCGGGCGGCCGCGCCGGCAGGCGCCATGGGCAAGCAGGGCCGGGGCCCCGGACGCACTTTGGCCGTGCTTCTCAGGGGGGCCGCCCGACACGAACGCCGCGTTACCGCCGCGCTCCGGAGCAAACATCATCTCGCAATCGATCACCATGGAATCAATCCGTTTCCTTCGCCTCTGCGCCGACGCTGCGCCTCGGCGTTTTGGCTATGCCAATTCGCCCGGGGAGTTCCGGCGTCGCAGGCGAACCGCCGCGGCGTGGGCGTCGAGGCCTTCGGCCTCGGCGAGGCGGGCGATCGCGTCGATCGCCTCGGCCGGCGGACCGTCGGGGTACTGCTCCACGCTCGATCGCTTGAGGAACGTATACACACTCAGCCCGGAACTGTACCGGGCGGTGGTGCCGGTGGGCAGGCAGTGGCTCGGGCCGGCGTAATAATCCCCGCTCGGCACCGGCGAACCGTCGCCGAGGAAGAACGCCCCACCGTGACGGATGTGCCGCAGCATCGCCTCCGGATCGGCCACGGCGAGCAGCACGTGCTCGGCCGCGAGGGTGTTCACCGTCTCGATCGCCGCCGCCCCGTCCGGCACGAGCACCGCGGCCGACCAGTCCTGCAGGGCATTGGAGATCGCTTCCCGCCGCTGGCGCTCGGGCAACTGCCGCTTCACCTCGGTGAGCACCTCGTCCATCTTGCCCCGACAGGAGCTGACGAGGAAGCAGCAACCGGGATCGTGCTCGGCCTGGGCGAGCAGGTCGCCGGCCACGCAGGCGGCGTCGGCCGTGTCGTCGATCAGCACCACCACTTCGCTCGGCCCGAAGAACCCGTCGATGCCCACGAGCCCGAACAACTGCTTCTTGGCCATCTGCACGAAGGCGTTGCCCGGCCCGGCGATGAAATCGACCTTGCCCACCGTCTCCGTGCCGAAGGCGAGGGCGGCGATCGCCTGGGCCCCGCCGATGCGATAGACCTCGTCGAGTCCGAGCATATGACAAGCCGCCAGCACGAGGGGCGAAATGTCACGTCGGGCGCTCGCCGGTTCATCGCCGGTCATGGTGGGCGGCGGACTCACCACGCTCAACCCCTCCACCCCCGCCACCTGGGCGGGCACGGCGAGCATGATCACGCTCGACGGATAGGCCGCCCGACCCCCCGGTACGTGCAGACCGACGCGGTCCATGGGGGTAAAGCGAAGCCCGAGCCTCGCCCCGTCGATCTCAACCGGTTCGACGTCGGCAGGCATGATCTGCTGCTGGTACCGTCGTACGTGCTCGATGGCCCCGGCCATCGCGTCGCGGACGCCGGAGTCGATCCCCTCCGCCGCGGCGGCGAGTTCCCCAGCGTCGACCCGGATCATCTCCGCCGTGAATTCAGGATCGGCGAACTTCCGCATGTAACGCACCAACGCCTCGTCGCCGCCCTCGCGAACGTGGTCAACAATCGGGGCGACGGTCTCGGCCACCGCACCGACGTCGGCCGTGCTGCGGCGGAGTCGATCGACCAGGCGGTCGAACGCCCGGCGGTCGTCGGCCTTGTCGAGATCGAACAGAGGCAGGGCCATGGCGGGCTCCTTCGCGATCCGACGTTTATCGTATGTCAGGCGCCGGCCGCACTCAAACCGCGGCGCGAACGACCACCCCACCGGGGATCAAGCCGATCGATCCGGACCTGCGCTAACGCCGCGGTCCGGCTTGTCTGGACGACGCCCCATTGCCAGGCCCTGCCTACTCCCATAATTTGAGAATGTTGCAGGATTTGTACAGAAATGGCCAGCCGGGCACTGTATAATCGCCAGAGACCGCCGGGAACCTCGCCCTTGTCGGGGGACGCCATGACATCGCGAATTCTGCTCGTGGACGATCACAAGCTGTTCCGGGAAGGCATGCGCAGTCTGCTCGAGGAACAGGCGAGCATGACCGTGGTCGGGCAGGCCGGCGACGGCCGGGAGGGGATCGCGCTGGCTGGTCAGCTCAAGCCGGACGTCGTGATCATGGACGTGGCGATGCCGGGGATGAACGGCGTGGAGGCCACGCGGAAAATCTGCGCGATGGAGCACGGGCCACGGGTACTGGCCCTGTCCATGCACGCCGACCGACGCTTCGCCGGGGAGATGCTCGAGGCAGGGGCGGCGGGGTATCTGATCAAGGACGCTGCCGTCGACGAACTGGTCCGGGCGATCCAGACGGTGACCCACGGGCGTGTGTACCTCACGCCGCTCGTCGCCGGACTGGTGATCAACAACTACGTGCGCCAACCGCCGCCGCAAACCGACTCGGCCTTCAGCGTGCTCACCCCGCGGGAGCGCGAGGTGCTGCAACTCCTCGCCGAGGGCCTGGCGACCAAGGAGGTGGCCGGCCGGCTCGACGTGAGCGTGAAGACGGTGGAAACCCACCGGGCCCAGATCATGAAGAAGCTCGATCTTCACAGCATTGCCGAGCTAACCAAGTATGCCGTACGTGAAGGGCTGACGTCACTGGAAGATTAGCGCCGCTCCACCACGACCCACATTCTATAAAGCTGACCACATCAACAGCTTCACCAACCGCCTCGCCCACGCGTCAACCCGTCGCGGGGGTGTTTCGGCTAAGGTATTTGGCACACTCCGCTCAGGGATATCCCGATTTCTTTACTCGCGAAATTGTCGATAGTGACCTAAACACGGGCGGGTCGAAGCCGGGAAGGAAAAGCCCGGGACGGCGCTCACCTTTGCTCAGGCAGAGTCCGGGGGGCGCCGAACCGGGCTGCTTTTTCAGACTTCGCCGGAGGGGAGTGTATCGAGCCTTCCGGACGCGAAAAGAGACAGGCCGAGGCCACTCATGGCCTCGGCCTGCTGTGTTTTGTCCCCGATTCCGTCGTCTTCGATGCAACGCGGCCGGCCGTTCACGCCCGGCTCGCCTTCACAATCGCGTCAATCAGCTCCTCCGGCGGCGGCTCGCCCATCGCCGGCGCGTCGTCGGACATCGCCGCCCGGCTCGCCTCCAATGCCGCACGATAGCTCCGCACGTAGTCCTGGCAATGCGGGCACATGGCCAGATGCACGTCGAAGGCGTGTTCCTGCTCCGCCGGCAGCTCGCCGTCGAGGTAGTCGAGCAGGAAATCAGTCATTTCGCGGCATTTGATCACTCGGTCGATTCCTCGAAGTGTGGGCTCAGCAGCTCCCGCAGCGCCATACGCGCCCGGTGAAGCCGCACCTTCACGTTATTCGTCGTCAACTCCAGCATCTCCGCGACCTCCTCCGTTTCCATCTCTTCGATGTCGCGAAGCAGCAGGACGATACGGTAGTTGTCCGGCAGACGGTCAATGGCGTCGCGAACGATCTGCCGGGTCTCCTCGCGCTCCAGGGCTTCGGGGGCGTAACCCGCCCAGGCCTTCGGCGGCCGGGCGTGCCAGCCGGCGTCGGTGAACTGCGGCAGCAGCGGCTCGACGTTCACCTCCTCGCCCCGCCGGGCCCGCTTCCGCAGTCGCATCAGCGCCGCATTCACCGTCACCCGATGCAGCCAGGTGGAAAGCTTCGACCGCCCGTCGAACTGGGCGATCTTGCGGTACGCCAGCAGCATCGCATCCTGGAATGCGTCCTGGGCTTCGTGGTCGTCCCGGCAAAGCCGCCGGGCCACGGTCAACAGCCGCCCCCCGTACTGCCGCATGACCTGGGCGAACGCCGCTTCGTCACCACGCTGCAGACCCGCGACGAGAGACTCCTCGCCAAGGTTCGCCGCACCCGTGTTAGCGGAAATGCCGTCCTCTACCATGCCCACAGCGTAGACCCGCCCGGCGGGTCCTTCTACGACCGCATACGAACATACTTCCGCACGACAGACGCCGCGCTCGGCCCCGACAGACGATCAAAACCAGATAAGCAAATCCCAAAGCCGCGGTGAAAAAAAGCGTGTCCGCGGCCCTTCCAAATCACATAATCGGGGTCACTCTGAAAGGCGAGGCGGTCAAATTGCGAGGTTGCGGCGGCGGCGGTCGACACGATGGACGAGCTCGACGAGCTTCGTCACGTCACGCGGGTCGGACTTGTCACAGCACGCGGCGCACCCCATGGCCGTCAACTGTTGCACCCGGACCGGGTCGAGCCGGGCGGTGAGCACAACCACGTGCGCATCCACCGATTGATACAGGATTTGCCGCACGAGATCGACCGCCAGGTCCTTACCGTCGAAATCCTCATCCACGATGTAGACGTCGAACGCCCCGGCCACATCGGGCTCCAGGCGGCTGACAACCTCCGCATCGGGCAGCACCCGCCGCAACCGCCATGCGAGATAACGAACCGCCCACACATCATCATCGACGATCAACACACGCATGGCACAACTCATATGACAGCCCGGACACGACGCAGTGACTCCTGGGAAGTGCAAGACAAATGCCACAAAGTCGGCCTGAACACGCGGATGTGGGAATCAATCTTATCATCGTCCGCTCGGGCCGCCGGCGTGGCGGCCGGCCACCTACGCCACGCCGCCGTGACCGAAGGTGACCCAAGGCGCGGAGGGACACCAGAACTCCGAAGCCCGAATCAGATTCGAAGCCCGAATCTCACAATGCCGCCCGAGCATGCTGCAGCACGTTGCTCGCCATTGGCGTATTCCAACATCAGCCACTGATCCCGGGATTGGGCTTCGGCTTGCACATTCCCCTCCGCCATTCGAGTTTCGCCCCCCTATCCCGTCGGGTTCTCAATCCACTGCTGATAGCACGGCCCGCAGAGATGGATCGTCATCTTCCGATGCACCTGGTCCATCAGTTCGCGTTCGCTCATGTCCCGCATCTGCTTGAGCAGCCGCGTGATCTCCCGCCGAATCTCCAACTCGCCCGGTTCCGCCGCGAGATCGGACGGCGTCGGATCGGCGATGGCCTCGATCTTGACGATGTACCAGTCGCCCTCCCCAGGCGTCAGTTCGACGCCGCACCGATGACAAAGCAGTGGAGAGTCGTCAGACATGACCCGGCGATTATACCCGGAGACGCGACGTCTCCCGTCCGCCCGGCGAAATTCGCGTCAAGCCACCTGCCGGATTCGAACCGGCGACCTGCGGTTTACAAAACCGCTGCTCTG
>CAYFQS010000180.1:0-2950 GCA_964345245.1 uncultured Planctomycetaceae bacterium
GGGCGTCATGAACAGGATGCGGTAGCCGGGCACGCGGCGGACGAGGCGTGTGAGCTGCCAGTCGTCGTTCATCGAGCCCCGCCAGTGACCGGCGAGGTCGTACTGCTCCATGAGGTCGCGGCGGATCGCCATGGATCCGCCCCAGGCGCAGTCGCTGCGTTCGGAGCCCATGAGCGTCAGGCCGGAGGCGTTGATGACGCTGGCGAGCAGACTCGGCAGATGGCCGAGCGAGGTAAACGGAGATGCCCCCGCCGCGCGCGGCGGGATGAGCCAGCGGTAGCCGGTCGTAGCGCCGATGTCGCCCCAGTTCAGCGGTGCGGCGAGTTCCTGCAGCCAGAGCGGGCCGACCACGGCGTCGGCGTCGGCGAAGGCGACGAATTGCTCGTCGCCGGCGAGACGCGCCAGCGCGGCGAGCTGGTTGTGTACCTTCTGCCCTTCGCGCTCGGCCCGGCCGGCCACCACCACCTCGGCCGCGGTCAGACCCGCGAGGGGATCGTCCGGCGGCGAGGCGACGTGTTCCTGCAAGCCGGCGTAGGCCGGGTCGGTCTGCGATTCCACGGCGAAGATCACGCGATAGCTGCGATACCGCTGGCCGAGCACGCTGCGAACGTGGGCGTCGAAGTGCTCGCCCACGCCCTTGACGGGGACGATCACCGCCACGTGCGGCTGGCGGTCGCGGGTGATGTCGTCGTACCGGCCGCGCTGCGTGCGGATGAGGCGGTTGAACTTCCGCACCGACATCATGGTCAACAGGGCCTGCGCGCCCCACGCGATCCAGATCGCAACGAGCCAGATGGGCGGCAGTTCCCAGGACATGGCGAGGTCTCGACAGGGCCGCGAAAAGAGGGTCAGGCGTCGTTTTCGGCTGAGGTTGCGGGGCGAGGCGAAAAAACGACGCCCGACACTTTTTTCGAGCTAGGGGAGTAAGCGCTTGCCCGTCATGGCGCCCGGCTGGTCCAGGCCCATCATCGCCAGGGCGGTGGGGATGATGTCGGCCAGCCGACCGTCTTCGCGTAGCGCCGGTTTGTCGCCGGCCAGGCGGTGGTCCACCAGGATGCACTGCACGTCGTAAGTGGTATGCGCGGTGTGGGCGGCGCCGGTGTCGGGGTCGAACATCTGCTCGGCGTTGCCGTGATCGGCGGTGACGATGAGCTGCCCGCCTTTGTCCAGCGTCTTGTCCACGATGGCGCCGACGCATTCGTCCACCGCTTCGATCGCCTGGATCGCCGCGTCGAGCTTGCCGGTGTGGCCCACCATGTCGCCGTTGGCGAAGTTCACCACGATCAGGACGCAGTCGCCGTCGAGGGCGTCGAGCACGATGTCCCGCACCTCGCCGGCGCTCATCTCCGGCTGAAGATCGTAGGTGGCGACCTTCGGCGACTGAGCCATCTTCCGGTCCTCGCCGTCGAACGGCTCATCGCGGTAATCGTTGAAGAAGAAGGTCACGTGGGGGAACTTCTCGGTCTCAGCACAGCGGAACTGCTTGAGGCCCTTCTCGGCGAGCCACTGGCCGGCGATGTCCTGCATCTTGGGCGGCTTCGGAAACGCCACGCCGCTGACGAGCTTGTTCAGCTCCTGCTCATACGCCGTCATGGTCACGTAGCACAGGTCGAGCTTCGCCCCGCGGTCGAAGCCCTTCTCGCCGGAGTCGGGCGACGGTTTGACGTGGCCGTAAAACGCGTCCATGACGAACGCCCGGCTGATCTCGCGCGGTCGGTCGCCGCGGTAGTTGAAGAAGATCGCGCTGTCGCCGTCGGTGATGCGGGTCGCCTCGGCGTCGCCCACGGTGCGGGGCGTGATGAACTCGTCGCCCTGCTGGCTGTCATTCGTCGCGTTGTCGTAGTAGTCCTGCATGGCGTCGGCGGCGGTGGCGAAGTTCGGGGCGTCGCTTCGCCCGGTCAGCAGGTCGTAGGCCAGTTTCACCCGCTCCCAGCGGTTGTCGCGGTCCATGGCGTAGTACCGGCCGACGATGCTCGCGATCCCCCCCACGCCGATCTCCCGGCACTTGTCCTCGATCTGCTGCAGGTAGCCCTTGGCGGTGAAGGGCCCCGAGTCCCGGCCATCGGTGAAGCAGTGGATCGCGACCTTGTCGTGGTCCATCTTCGCGCACAGCTCGACGCAGGCGTAGAGATGTCCGAGCAGTGAATGCACGCCCACGTCGGACGCCAGGCCCATGATGTGTACGAAGGCGTCGTTGTCCTTCGCCTGCTGCACGGCCCG
Organism: uncultured Planctomycetaceae bacterium; assembly: GCA_964345245.1. Lineage (GTDB taxonomy): Bacteria > Planctomycetota > Phycisphaerae > Phycisphaerales > Zrk34 > CAYFQS01. Next base: position 2,221 of record CAYFQS010000180.1, read on the forward strand.
GCGGAGGGCGTCGTTCTCGAAAAACTCGCCGCCGCGGATCGTCTTGCTGATCCGCACCGATTCCTGGTCGACGATGCGCCCGGCGCCGATGTTCTGATGCCCGACTTCGCTGTTGCCCATCGTGCCTTCGGGCAATCCGACGTCTTCGCCGGAGGTCTTGATCAGCACGTGCGGATATCGCTCGAGCAGCGCGTCGCAGCGCGGGGTGTCTGCAAGTTTGACCGCGTTGAATTCATCGTGGTCGGCGTTGGGGTTCTCGCCCCAGCCGTCACGAACGATCACCACCATCGGCTTACTGAGTTTGTCATTCATCGTGTTCACCTTCGGCTTGCGGGGGAGGCGGATTGTAGGGCGTGGCGCGTCGGGTCACAACGCGACGCGACCTGAAGCGGCCGCGTGGCGGCGCAAGACGCCTCCACTTTCCTTGTCGTCCTCGGCGCGGCCCGGCGTCTCGGCGGTGAATTGGTCTGCGTGCGATGGCACGCACGCTGCGCGGTCGAGGGTCAAAAGCGTTCAAGCTGCTGTAAGTATTGCGCCGATAAAAACTCCAAGCGTATCGGCAAAATGGTTGACACTGCATTTTGCCGGTGAGTACAGTGTCATGAAGCTCCGAACGGCATCGAAAGGAGATCGACGCCATGGCGAAGAAGAAGGCCACGAAGAAGAAGTCGACGAAGAAGTCGACGAAGAAGAAGGCCACGAAGAAGAAGCCGGCCAAGAAGAAGTCGAC
>CAYFQS010000180.1:3050-7502 GCA_964345245.1 uncultured Planctomycetaceae bacterium
AAGGCCGCCAAGAAGAAAACGACTAAGCGACGCTAACCCAGGTTCGCAGGCCCGGCCCGTCTGACGGGTCGGCGGCGGCCGCAGCTCCGAATTATGCGGCCCCGAACCTGCGACCAGCCGTCGGAGCCAATCTCCAGAGGCGCCCCTGAGCGGGCGCCTCTTTTTATTGGGGCGGAAGAGACGGAGAGACGCAGTGCGCGGGAGATCGCGACGAGCGGCGAACAGGCGGGCACTGCATCTCATCGCCTCGTGATCTCTTCGTCTCTTGTTCACCCCAACAAACAAGCCCGACACGGGGGCGCGTCGGGCCTGGCGTTCGCACTCGTTGGAATCGGTCACGTGTAGTACGCGGCGTTTTTCTCGATGTACTCCTGCCATTCTTCGGGCAGGTCCTCTTCGGGGAAGATCGCCTGCACCGGACACTCGTCCACGCACAGTCCGCAGTCGATGCACGTCTCCGGATCGATGTAAAGCATCTCGGCTTTTTCGAAATCCGGCTCGTCGCTGGTGGGGTGAATGCAGTCGACGGGGCACACCGCGACGCACGCGGTGTCCTTCGTCCCGATGCACGGTTCGGCAATTATGTGGGCCATATCTTGGCCTTCCAATGAAAGATCAGGAACGTTAAACGTCTTCGGGCAGAAGTATAGACCGATTCTTCCGGGCGGCAAGTGGGAGCGATGGAAAGAGACGAAGCGCGCGGCATCCGGGCGCGCTGTGAGCCGAGAGGCGCTTTGTCTGTTCGTCCCTCCGTCTCTCTCCGCCCCTTCCGCTTCCGCCTTACGGCTCGAGGAGCTGCTCGTCTTCGGGGTCCGCCGGCGGGGCGGGCATGGCGGGGGTGTCCGGGGCCTCGGTCCAGTCCTCGGCGTTGGGCAGTTTCAGCTCGCTCGCCGCGGTCTTGCGGTAGCCGAGTTTGCGGATCACCTCGAGCACTTCGGTCCATGTGGGGAATGGCTTGTTGTTGACTCGCTTGAAGGCGTCGATGGCGGTGACGAACAGGAACTGTTCGTCGCTCATCTCCCCTTCCTCGGCCTGCTTGGTGAAGTCGGAACGTCGTCGCCCCGGCCCGCGGAGGTGTTCCAGGCCGGTGCGCGGCTTTCTTCGCCGCTCCAGTCCCATGCGCCGGTCTACGACGGATCCCCGGCGATCCCCACCCTCTCGCCGATCGTTCTGTCGGCGGTCTTCGAACCGTTCATTCTCGTCCATGATTGGCTCCCGCGACGCGCCCGGACGCCGTGGCCGGCGCGGCGCCCGTCCGGGGGCCTGGCCGATCACAGCGCTTCGTCGTCTTCGTCTTCTAGATCGTCGTCGAAATCGTCATCCTGGCCTTCATCGTCAAAATCGTCGAGGTCCTCGTCGTCGAAGTCTTCGTCGTCGAAGTCTTCATCGTCATCGAAGAAATCATCCTCAAAATGATCATCGTCCTGAAGGCGGACCGGCTTAAGCAACCTGCCCAGCCCGTCCGTCGACCATCGACCTCCGTTCGCCCGCAAGAGCCATTCGGCCGGCTGCGTGTCAACGTTCAGCATGGTGATTACTCCGTTCAGGGGTCGAACTTGCCGCTCGGCGCTGCGGCGGGAAATCAGCCGCCTGGGATCGTGCGCCGCTACGATAGGCGGTACACTAATGCAAGTTCGCCGCCTGTCAATTGGTTTTCCACCCGCGACAGGTGTATTTTTTCGGACCCCGCGGGACGGCGGTTCTCGACTTCGAAGAAAGGCACGGCTTGACCGACCGCTCGACATCTTCCACCAACGTCGAATGGCGACCCGGACTCGCCCTCGCGAGCTGGCTTCTGCCCGGACTCGGGCACATCCTCGGCGGGGAGCGCCGGCGGGGCGCGATCCTCATGGCCGCCATCCTCGGACTGTTCGGCGTGGGGCTGCTCATCGGCGGCGTCGGCGTCATCGACGCCCGGCAACAGCGCCTCTGGTTCGCCGGGCAGGCCCTGGTCGGTCCGATCACGCCGGCTCTGAACTACGTCCACCAGTCACTGAAGCGGAAGCTCGACGCAATGACCATCGAAGCCGCCGCCGAGCTGCCTGCCGAACGGCGTCAGCCCCGGCAGATCAGCCGCATCACCGTCGACCGCGAGCGCAACCGTCGATACCAGACGCCCATCCGCCAGTGGGATCAGGCGGGGCTGCAGCGGCTGCTTGTCCGGGACGAAACCACCGTGCCGTACCGGCGGTCGATCGGGCGCACCGCCGAACTCGGCACGCTCTACTGCGCCATGGCGGGACTGCTGAACCTGCTGGTGATCATCGACGTGGGCGTGCGCCCGGCAACGCGCGACGAGCGGGCGGCGTCGAGGCCGCCCGGCCGACTCGTCACGAGGGAGGACGCCTGATGCACCTCCTGCTCGCGAACGTGATGTTGACCCTGGCGTGGCGGCCGTTTCTCGATCCGCTCTGGTTGCCCGGCCGCTGGCTCTGGCTGTTGCTCTTCCCGCCCATCGCGGTGACCATCGCCATCGTCTACAAGACGATCAAGCTGCCCGACCTCTCCCGCCTGCCGTGGGAAGTCGCCCGCCTCAGCGCGATGATCGTCGGTTTCATGGCGGCCATCGGCCTGGTCGTCTGGCTCGTCGCGGAGGTCCTGTGAACGCGGAAGGAGACGGAGAGACGGAGGGGGGCAGAGACGAAGAGGCGGAGAGACGGAGAGGCGGAGAGACGGGGTGCGCCGCGGTGGCGCCGGGGCCGACCTCACACTTCGTCTCTCCGTCTCTTTACTTTCGGATTTCGAGTTTCCTCCCTCCCGGTCTATACTGCTAGTGAGGTGAGCCATGAGCCCTGAATCGCCGACTGACGTTTCGCCCACCGCCCCGTCTGCCGCGCTTGCCGCCGGCATGGTGATCGAGGTCACGCAACAGATCCCGCAGCGCGACGAGGTGTGGACCACCACGGTCCGCGGCACGGTGGTGCGGTTCCGGCAGGCCCGCACCGGATCGTGGTACGCCCACAGCCGGGGCGATCGGCTCTGGCTCGACCGCGTGGTGCTGCGGCTTGACGACGGCGAGCTCACCGAACTCACCCTCGACCGCTACAGCCGCGTTGAGATCATCGACGACAGCGCCGCCGAGCCGGTCGATCTGCCCGACCACCTCGGCGCCGAGGTCCGCGGCACCCCCCGCGACAACGTGACCCCCGGCTACAGCGCCACCCGCAAACCGTAATGTAAAGCCCGCGATATCATCTCGGGGGCGGGGGCGGCCACATACCAGGCAGCGAGACCCATGCATCCGGGCGTCGCGATCCGAGGACGCCGACGTCGGCTAAAAAATTCCACGGCAATCGTGAAAAAAACCCTTGCAAGGTCCGGGTGATGTGGTAAAGTTAAACAGGATGTCGAGGGTCGAAAACATGTCTTCTCAACACTTGCCTGGAGATGCAGAGATGAACTGCCGAATCAACCCGATGCCAACCGTGACCGTGATCGCTGCGCTGTGCGTGTGCGGGGTCTGTGCCGTGGCAGATGCGGCGATTTACTACGTGGATAGCGACGGGTCGTACGTGGTCAATCTCGTTCGCCAATACGACGCGGACGGGAACTTCCTCACTCAGATCGACAAAGCCAACGAGGAGTACGTCTCCGGCGGTGCAAAGAACGCCATGATCGACGGCGCCGCGTCCAAGTGTCAGTGGAGCGTGAATTTCGCCAACCGGGCCGACGCTCAGGCCAGCGCCCAGGTGACGCTCGACCGGGCCTACTCGATCAACAAGATCTTTCACAGCTATCGCGTGACCAAGCCGCTCACGTATGACATCCGGGTCTCGGACACCGGGTTCGGCTCGATGAACGAGGTGGTCGCCGGAGAGACGGCCGGCTGGCAGAACTGGTACGACTTCACGCCACAGCCGGTGCAGTACATTGAGGTCACCTGGCATGGAGCGGTACAGTATGGGTCGCGGGACAAGTCGTATGTCGGACTGCAGGAAATCATGGCCTTCGCCCACGCGGACACGCAGGGCCCGCTGACCAACGACATGGGGTTCAATGTCTACGGCAGTGTCACGCCGACCATCACCGATACATCGAGCGGCGACGGCGGCTGGGCGGACAGTCTGTCCAGGTTCTTCGACCAGAGCGTCAACAGCTACCTCCGTGGCAACAAAAACGCGGCGGAGGATGACGCCCAGTTCGTGGTCGACTACGGCGAGACGCTCACCGCCAGCGTGATCTCCGCCGCGGGCTTCGACGGCCAGAAGTGGGGCGAAGGGATGAAGATCGAGGTCAGCGCCGACGACGCAAGCTACTCGACGGTTTTCGACGGGACGCCATCCGGCGGAATGCTCGACATTCCGCTCGCCGGCAGCGAGCGCAACTTCCGTTACGTCCGTGTGACGAACGTCAACTCAAATGGCGACGCCATGGTCGAACTCGAGGTCCACACCATTCCCGAGCCGGCGACGATGACGCTGCTCGCGGTCGGCCTCGCGGCGATCGCCCGTC
>CAYFQS010000181.1:0-7501 GCA_964345245.1 uncultured Planctomycetaceae bacterium
GCCGCCGGCCTGCGCGACGACAAGCAGCGCTCCCTGCGATTTGACTTCATCGTCAAGCACTTGGCCTACCACGCCACCGCGGCGGGCAAGGCCCAGGAGACGATGACGCGGGACTTCCAGGAGGTGGTCGCCGCCGCGAAGTCCTACTTCAACGCCTATCCCACCGCCGAGACGCTGCGCGAGATCTGCGAGGTCTTCGCCGGCGGCATCGGCAAGTTCGACGGCAAGCACTGGAACGAGCAGCGCGATCAGAAGCACGCCTTTTTCGTCGAGGCCTTCTCGAAACTCAGCGACGCGCACAAGCGAAAGATGATCGGCTGGCGTTGGCAGTACACGGCGACGCCGGAGCAGTGGGTCGAACTCGCCGCCAAGTCGCCCAAGGTGTTCCAGAGCGATGCCGGCACGGCCGAGATGCAGTTCCAGTACCGCGCCGCCGACCCGGAGATTCAGAAAAAGCAGTCGACGTTTCTGACCGGCGTGCCGTCGCGCGAGGCGGCGGTGGTGAATTCCCTCGCCGCGGGGGGGGAGGACCTCAACAAGGTCGCCACCCACCTGGGCGAGAAGGAAAGCTGGCACCTCCAGTTCGCGGACGTCTACGACCTGCTCAGCAACCACATCTGGCCGACCTACCGGAGTAATCCGCAGCACGAGAATGTGCCGGGCGAGGCGTTCGCCACGATGATGGTCACGCACTTCGGGCCGAAGTACGTGGCCGGCTCGCCCCTCGGGCTCTTCGACCCCGGCGCGGCCGGGGCGTACATGACCTACGCCTTCCGCCACAGCGGCGAGGACGGGAACGACAAATCCGCGGTCGCCGAACACCTGCACTCGCTTGACTGGATTCCCTACACGGAGAAGCAGTTGCGCGAGGTGTACGGCCAGGCGTACGAGGAATTCAAAAAGTGGGCTGGCGGTCTCCGCAAACAGGCCAAGGACGACAAGGTCGACGATGCGGTGCTCGAGCAGATCACGCCTCTGGAAGAGGCGTTCCAGTCGGTGCTGAAGCGCACGGAGCCCGATCTGTCCAAGGCCCCGGACGACCTGGCGAAGCGGCTGGCCGAGGCGGTCCTCGCGGTTCGCGATAGCAACCAGGACGACCTTGTCGCCGCGTCCCGCGATCTCTACCAGAAGGTGCGGGAGTTCGACACGAAGCATACGCCTTTCGGCCGTGCGACCGTCGACTACATCCTGCAATATCGCCAGGGCTTCGACATCCTCGACTTCCAGGCCGAGGTCATCCGCGACCAGGTGCCGCGGTATCGGCCCGACGGCGACAACCGTTGGATCGACCACATGATGGACGTGATCGTCCGCCGCCGGTCCGGCTGGGACTGGTTCCGCATTCACCGCAACGAGCAGACTTTCGCGGTGAAGCTGAACCATGCGTTCGCCGACGGCATGCGCGCGTTGCTCAAGTCTGAGAAGTTCTGGCCGCAGGCATTCAACTGGTTCCGCGGCACCCGTCGCGGGCGTGGGTGGAAAGACTACGACCTGAACGGAGACGTCCTGGCGACCATGATCGAGAAGGACGTGCTGGCCGGGACTGACTGGCGGCCGGCGGGGTCGGACTGGCCCTTCCGGTCCACCAACTACATGTGGCTGATTCACAACGAATTCCGCGGCATTTCCAAGCAGTATCCGCCGGAGCGTTATTTCGACGATATGTTCGTCGAGGAAGCGCGGGCGACGGGCACGCTGGACTGGCGCTACTGGCACTACGGGCGTGATGAGAACCGCAAGGTCGCGGCCGTCGGCGCCAGGACCATCGCCGGCTGGGAGCGACTGCCCCTGGGCTACGGCGACCAGGAAATTCCCGCGATCCGGGCGGACTGGATCTGGGACTGGCATACCCGATCGCTCAATGCCCCTGCCGAGGTGCGCGACGAGATGATCCGCAGGATCGAAGCGCGGTACGGCAAGACCCGCTACGACAGCTACGCGATGGGGCGGGCGTACTTTACCGCCAAGGCCGGGGTGAACCGTCCGGAGAATCGCAAGGAGTTCTTCGAGAAGATCGACGCTTACCTGTCGAAGGCGGCGGAAGCGCCCGAGCGGGTGATGCCGCCCTACATGGCCGCGATCCAGCAGATAGAAGCCCCGGCCGAGATGACCGAGCCGGAGATCGCCGCCCTGAAGCGGGTGTTCGACGACGCGGTGCCCGACCGCTGGCCGGGCGGCTGGTCGTTCGAAGCCATGGTTCTGGCGATGCAGGACGGGCTTGTCGCCCACGACCGGGCCGATGAACTGTTCCCCCTCGTCCCGCATTTCTGGAAGGTTGCCGCCGACACCGGCGACGCGGCCTACCAGCGGTCGCTGATGCAGAGGGCCAGGGCGTTGCTCGGCGAGGAGGAGCACGATCTGGCGTCGGTGTTCGCCTCGGCCGGGCTCGATATTGTGGGCACGCAACTTTCGGAAGACACGCGTTCGAATCTGCTCGCGGTGCAGAGCAAGTCGATGCTGAACATCAGCGGCGTGATCCCGGTGGACCGGGCGGACCCGCGGTATCCGATCTACGCCGCCCAGGCCGCTTACCTCACCGGCCGGCAGGAGCAGGCGTGGAAGCAGTACCTCGATCACCGTGGCGCCGTCCACAGCACCTTCAAGGACCTCGATTCGTCGTTCGTGATCTGGCTGATCGACAAGAACGCCGAGACGCGGAATTTCGAGGAGGCCGAGTCCCTCGCCCGGGAGATGATGCAGTGGGTCGACTCGAACGCGGGCAGCTTCGAGCCCGGCGTGCGGGCGGACCTGCAGATGGCCTACGCGAGCATCGCCTTCGCCCGGCAGGAATACCCCCGGGCCCGGGCGTGGTACGAGCGGATCAGCGCCAGCCAGGAATTCGACGGCACGCAGGCCCATCGCGATGCCCAACTGCGGATCGCCGAGATCTACCGCCTGACGAATCAGTACGACCAGGCGATTCAGATGCTGGAGAAGCTCGCCCGTCGCGGCGACGCCTACCTCCAGACCCAGGCGTCGTACCAGTTGGCCCGAACGCACTACGACCTCGAGCAGTACGTCGAATCGCGCGATTACCTCGAGCAGGTCTTCGCTCGAATGCCGAACCATCCGGACGCGCGGATTCTCGAGGGCAAGGTCTTCCTCGAACTCAAGAAGCTCGAGCAGGCGACGGACCTGCCGGTGGGCCTGCAGGCGAGCGAGCGTTACCTCGTGCCCGGCCGGCCGCTCAAGGTCAGCATGGAGGACCGCAACCTGTCCATCGTGGGCAAGTCCTCGAGCGTGGAAATCCGGGCGTGGACGGCCAGCGGCGACGAGGAGACCTTCGTGCTGCTGCCCTTCGGCGACTCCAAGACGAAGTTCGCCGGCCAGGTCGGCACGGCGATGGCGCCGGTGAAAAAGGGCGACCATACGCTGCAGGTGCTCGGCGGCGACACCATCCATTACGACTTCTCCGAGACGTTCAAGGCGGCGAACAAACTCGCCGCGCACACCCCGGCCGAGTTGACCGTGGTCACCGACGCGGAGCTTTACGTTTCGTCGGGCCGCATCCTGACTGAGCAAGAGCGGGAGCTCCGCGCGATGGAGCAGCAGATTCTGCAGCGGATTCGCCTGCACGAACGGGAGAACGCGCCGCAGCGCTCGACCGCGCTGAGCACGGTCCGCCCCGAAAACCAGATCAAGCCGGGCAACCCGGTCAACATCCGCGTGGTCGATCCGGACCAGGCGACGACGGCGGAGGCGGACCAGTTGACCGTGCGGGTCACCGCGTCCAGCGGCGACCGTCTCGACCACTTCGTGCTGAAGGAGACCGAAAGCCACTCGGGCGTGTTCGAGGGCTCGGTGGCGACGGCGACCGGCCAGGCCACGGCTTATGCGTCGGATTCCGACGAAGGCCGCGAGGCGAACTTCGTGATCTCGGCGGGCGAGCACCCGGCGTGGGTGGCGCTGCCGGACAACAGCCGGCCGAAGCTCTTCAGCGTGGACCTGAACGACAACGTCGGCCTGGGCGAAATGACGATCAACGCCGACGTGCCCGGCCGAAAGCTCAAGCAGTTCGTGGTGCAGGTCTCGCCCAACGGGCGCGACTTCAGGACGATCGGCGGCTGGCCGGAGAGCCCGGAGGCGTGGGACGGTTCCCCGCGGCTGGAACTGGTCCGCTTCGGTAACGCCAAGCGCGCCCCGTCCAACGTCCTGCAGTTCCAGAAGTACCTGGAGCAGGGGCATCTGAAGGATGGGTTCCCCGAGGTCGTGCTGAATCCGAGCAAGCTGGCCGAGTCGTTCAACCGCGATGTCAACGGTCACGCGGACGCGATGAAGCTGGACTGGAAGGGCAACGGAAGCTGGTACCTCGCCCACTACAAGGCCGCCTTCTATCAGCCGGAGAAGCAGGTCCGGATGTTCCAGATCGATCACAAGAATCGGCTGGGCAACATCCGCTACTTCCTGCTCGTCGACGGCAAGGCGGGCGAGAACCCGTATCGCGTGAAGCGCCCGCTCACGCAGGGCGTGCACACCATCGATATCTACATGGCGGCGTACCGGCATGCCGATCCGAAGTTCGAGTTGATGTGCGACAGCGAGGAGCCGCCGTACGTCAAGCCCTGCCCGCCCGAGATGTTCGATCCGCGGGAGCATCCGGAGATTCGCCGGGCGATCTACGCCGAGCCCGCCGAGGTGGCGAGCAACGAGGCGCATTCGCAGTTCACGGTGGACTTCGGCCCGGAGACGCGGGCTCGGGTCATTCGTCTGTTTATTCAGGACTTCGAGACCGACGCCCCGGCGATCAATCGGATCAAGCTCACCGATCGCGACGGACAGCGGATTCTGCCCACCGAGCAGAACCTGCTCGCGCTCAAGGAGAACTCGACTCTTGAGATCGTGCCCGGAGACCGGGTGACCGTGATGTACCGCGATCCGAGCGTGATCACCAAGGAACGTGAGATTCACGAGGAGTCCCTGACCGCCACGTTCCACAACGCCGACGTGAGCGCCTGTTTCGTGGAATACGATCGCGATCGCGACGGCAACCGCGTGCCCCGGTACGTGCCGATGCGCCGGTTCAAGCCCGGCGACCGGATCAACATTTACATCAACGATCCGGACGGCGATGAGAGCGACGAACGCGACAAGCTCTCCTTCACGGTTCGCACCTACGACGGCGAGCCGCACGAACTCGTCGCCCTGGAGACCGACCCGCATTCGGGCATCTTCATCGGGACGGTGTTCCCGGTGGAAGCCGAGCCGCAGCGGGACAGCGAAGTGAAGGTCGCCGAGGGCGACGACCTGGTGATCACCTACCTCGACCGTGAGAACACCGACCCCGGCATCCCGTGGGAGCGGACGTTCGTGGTCGAGCAGAGCTGGGTGATGGCGCCCGAGCTTCGCGTCTACGACGTCACCTCGCGTCCGCTGACCGAATCCGAACTGGAAGCGGTCGAGGCGAGCGAGGAGGGCGACCGCCGGGTGCAGGAGTACGTGCCGGTGACGCGATCGATGATCGCGTCGCGGCCGATGGAGGCGATGCGTGAGAAGCCGGCCGAGGTGCTGATCGACGGCCCGCTGCTCGTGGAGCTGACCTATCCGATGATCGCCCAGTCGCCGGAGAGCACAACCGAGATCTACGTGCAGACCGCCGCCGGGCGGGAGCAGTTCGGCCGGGAGCTCAAGGACGGCGAGTTCGACGTCAATGTGCCCGGCACGATCAAGGTGCGGATGCCGCCGAGCGATCCGGGCTCCGTGCCCGCTCCGCGGGGGTATCGGGACGTGCTGATTCGCAGTAATCCCTACGCCTCGGCTCCGCTCGACGATGGGCGGTTCAGCTTCGCCATTCCCATGGAACTCGGCGAAGTGCCCGAGGAAACCCTCATCCATGAGCAGATGAGCGAGGAACTCGCCTACCGCACCACCGGCTACCATGGCCGCCGCGTGTACGACCGCGTCTATGACCGGGTGCGGACGGTGTACGGCCGGGTCACCGCGGCGTCGGGTTACGAGGAGCGGCGCCCGCTCGCCATCCGCGGCAATGACACGGTCTACGTCGGGTTCCAGTACACCGAGCCCCCCAGCGGCGAGCAGCGGTGGATCGTCAAAAAGGTGGAACTGGCCAGCGACGTGTTCTTCCACGTCATGGACCGCAAGTATTTCGAGACCCTCGACGGCGTGCACGTGGGCGAGAAAGTCTACCTCCGCGTCATCGACAAGGTCCGGGACACGACCAACGACAAGGACGAGCTTGAACTCGCCGTGCGCACGTCCTCGGGCGAGCAGCGACCGCGGAAGCTGACGGAGACCTTCGGTCACTCGGGCGTGTTCAAGGGCGTCGTGCAACTCGCCTTCGCCGGCGACGCGGACGCCGCGGACGGCTTCGGGGTCATGCCCGTGCAGTACGGCGATTCGGTCATCGCGATGTACCAGCGGCGGGAGCCGATGGACGAGAAGACCGAGTTCGTGAATTCGCTGACCGTGTTCAAGGGCGCCGACGGGACGGTGATCCCCTTCACCAAGCGGTTCGAGGACCCGTCGATCGCGGTGCAGACGCAGTTCACGATCGCCGAGGCGTACTTCGAACTGGCCAAGCGCCACCGCGATCTCGGCGAGGTGTCGCTCGCCCGGCGGGAAATCGCCCAGGGCAAGAAGCTGCTCGAGGAAGCGGTCCGCGACTACCCCGACACCGACGCCCGCGCCCAGGCGGATTATCTGCTGGCGAACCTGTCGCTGGAATTCGCCAACGACGCGGTGAACGACGACGTCAAGAAGGACTTCTACATGGAGGCGGTCTCGCGGTTCAGCGACATCGTCGCCACGTATCCCGACAGCGATTACGCCCCGAAGGCCCAGTACAAGAAGGCCCTGGTCTTCGAGAAGATGGGCCAGATCGACCTGGCGTGTGAAGAGTACGTGAAGCTGTCGTACCGCTATCCCGACAACGAACTGGTGGCCGAGACCATCGCCCGGCTGGGTCAGTACTTCCTGACCAAGGGCCGGTCGATGGAGGAAGAGGCCGGCGCCGAGACCGAACTGGTCGAGCGTGAGAAGCAGCTCATGCAGGCGCGGGAGATGTTCAAGACGGCGGCGGAAGTGTTCGGCCGCCTCGCCGAACGCTTCCCCAATCACCGCCTGTCGGGCAAGACCACGGTTCTTTCCGCCCAGTGCTACATGCGGGCGGACCTGCTGGAGCGGGCGATCGAAGTGTTCACGAAGGTGATCGAAGACCCCGAGCAGGACAATGACCTGATCGCGGAGTCGATGTACTGGGCCGGCGACTGCAACATGAAGCAGCGCGACCACACCAACGCGTACCGTCAGTTCAAAAAGCTGACGTGGGACTATCCGGAGAGCAAGTGGGCGAAGTTCGCCCGCGGTCGGCTCACGGATGAGAACCTGGCGAAGGTGGAAGAGGCCGAGGCCGCGGCCAGCGGGTATTGACGCGGCGGCGAAGGTCGCTATGACATCACGATGGTGCATCGGCAGGGGGGGGGGGCCCGGCCCCCCCCCCCCCCCCCCCCCCCCCCCCCCCCCCCCCCCCGCCCCCCCGCCCCCC
>CAYFQS010000182.1:0-7465 GCA_964345245.1 uncultured Planctomycetaceae bacterium
GCGCCTGCATCCAGTCGTCCGAGGGCACGTGGACGCCGCCCTCGCCCTGGATCGTCCACACGTGGGTGCACGAACCGTGGCAGCAGCCGGCCCCGCTGTGACAGCCCTCCCAGCCCATCAGGTGACCGCTGGGCAGCCGGAACGTGGTCGGCGAACGCAACGTCGAGGCGTTATACAGCGCGGCCTCCCTGATGCTCCGCGGGGCATCGGTCTCGCACAGCGCGTTGACGAACTTCACCGTGTCACGCTCGAGGTTCTTGAACCTGTCCGCGACCATGATCGCCGCATCCCAGGCGTCGCGGTACTGCTCGGTGTAGTAGTTGCCCACGATCTCGTACTCGGGACAGTTTTTCTCAGAGCCCGCCCGAGGCGTCCAGCTCCGACGATTGGGCAAGTGCCAGGTGATCAGGAAGGTCACCGTTTTCTCGCCGCGCGGCGGCAGGTTGACCGGCGCGGCGACCGAGCCGGTCACGCCCGACGTCCTCAGTGCGCCGGCATCCCCGGGGCTCTTGCGAGGGGTGAGCTTGCCATTGGCGGAGAAGTCATCCCAGAAGTCGAGCAGATCGCCGCGCCACCCGATGTCCGCCCACGCCTCGCGCATCGTCACCTTGCCCGAGACCGTGGTCGCCAGGGCCATGGTGCCGAAGGCCTCGCTCTTCTCGTCGACGTTCGGTCCGGTCATGAGCAGTCCGCGCGCCTTCGGCCGGGAAGACCGGCGCGGGCGGTTGCGGTTGTCGTTCGGAATCCGCCAGTGGTCCCAGACATTCCGCGTCCTCTCGGCGCCGACGATGTTGCGGAGACTGCCGCACACCGAGGCCTGTACGTTGCGGCTGGTGCGATTGCGCAGCACGTATCGCAGAACCGCGACTGGCATGCCGCTCGCATCGGCGTCGGTGGGGACGAAGGGATTGAATGCCTCGATGCGCACGTCGACCGGTACATCCCGGTCGTGCAGCAGCCACTGGCCGAAGGGGTAAGCCGCATGAAACGAGCACTCCCGAAACCGGGGCAGGCCGGCGTCATTGGCTGACGCGTCGTGCGAGCCGTTGTAGTCCACCGGATCGATGGCGCCTTCGAGCACGCGGGTGACCGCTTCTCCGCCGGACGGTTTGGCGTATAGCGCGAAGAAGCATTGGGAGGGTGAGAAGCCTTTGGCGGGGCGATTGAACAGCTCCCAGTCGCGCAGTTCGCCACGCCCGCCGACCGACACCGTCCCGGTGCCGATCCCGCCGAGCGGCAGGGCGGTCCGTCGCAGATGGTCAGCGTCGTAGTGAGTGAGCAACGGCCAGTCACGGTTCAGTTTCATCGACATGCAGATAGCTCCGGGGTGCAGGATCACGCAGACAGCGAAGAGGTTAAGCCGGGCGGTGAGGAATGCCAAACGCGCCGCTTCGGGAGTTGACGACCCCATCCACCCGAGGAGTCCGTGCTGGTGAGGTGCGTTGTCTGCTTGCGCAATCAAGTCGCCCAGAAGTTGTGCATCACCGCGTTTCGGAGCACGCTTCTGCCTCGTTTCTACGCACTGGCGGGGAGCCGCGGCCTGCCCAGTGGCGCGGCACGAGCGCGGCGATTTGTGCGACCTGCAGGTCGCCTTTTGTCATGACGCCGACTTGTGTCGACATTCGTGCAAGTAGTTACTGGGGCGGATGTTCGGTCGGGGCTGGCGACGACGCGTTATTCGCCGGCGACAGTTCGCGGCGGAGTGCGGAGCCGGAACAGTATGCAGGTGCCGATGTTTGTGGCACGAGCTTTGTCATGGACGGGTTGTCGTCATAGCGGTTATCGCTCAGTCACCGAGCATCAGAGGCGTGAGGCAACTCGGCGGCGACGGTCGGCCGCGGCGGGTGACGATCAGACAACCCTCGATTCGCAGCAAAGGAGGCGCTTCATGCGTGGCACACTATCCGTTGGACTCGGCGCGCTGGGCCTGGCACTGTTGATGCCGGCCGCGACCATGGCGCAGGAAGAGGCGGCTCCCGTCGTCGACACCGGCATCACCGCGTGGATGCTCACCTCCACCGCGCTCGTGCTGCTCATGATTCCCGGCCTGGCGATGTTTTACGGCGGACTCGTCCGCACCAAGAACGTCCTCGGCACCATGATGCACAGCTTCACCGCCATGGCCATCATCGGCGTGCTCTGGGCGGTATGCGGCTACGCGATGACCTTCGGCGACAGCATCGGCGGGGTCATCGCCTGGTCGAATGACAAGTTCATGCTCGACGGGATCGACACGAAGATCATGGGTGACTCCGGCATTCCCGAACTGGTCTTCGCGATGTTCCAGGGCAAGTTCGCGATCATCACCCCGGCCCTGATCGCCGGGGCCTTCGCCGAGCGCGTGCGATTCCGCGGCTACTGCGTGTTCATCGCCCTCTGGTCGCTGATCGTATACAACCCGCTCGCCCACATCGTGTGGGGCGGGGGCTTTCTCACCGGCGAGGCGATCGACTTCGCCGGCGGCACGGTGATTCACATCTCCGCCGGCGTGTCCGGGCTCATCGCGGCCCTGTATCTCGGCGCCCGTCGCGGCTACCCGCAAACCGCCATGCACCCGAACAACCTCGTGATGACCCTCATGGGCGCGGGGCTGCTGTGGGTCGGATGGTTCGGCTTCAATGCCGGATCGTCGGTGGCCTCCGGACTGCAGACGGCGCAGGCCCTGACGGTCACCCAGATCGCCGCCGCCACCGGCGCCCTGACCTGGGTGACCATCGAAGGCATCGTGCACAAAAAAGCGACCTCGCTCGGCCTGTGCTCGGGCATCCTCGCCGGGCTCGTGGCCATCACACCCGCGGCGGGCGACGTCGTGCCCCACGGGGCGATTGTGCTTGGCGTGGTCGCTTCCATCTGCTGCTATCTCACCATCACCCTGAAGAACAAGCTCGGCTACGACGACTCGCTCGACGTGTTCGGCATCCACGGCATCGCGGGGATCGTCGGGGCCCTCGGGCTGGTCCTCTTCCTCCGCGGCGTTGACGGGCGGATCGCCGCGATGGGCCTGGACTCGGTGCCGGAGTTGATCGGCCTGCAGTTCTGGTACCAGGTCAAGGGCGTGGTGGTGAGCACGGTCATGGCGGCGGTGATGACGCTCCTGCTGGTCGTGATCATTGACAAGACGATCGGCCTGTCGCTGCCGGAACGTGAAGAGATGGCCGGTATGGACCACGCTCTGCACGGCGAGCACGGCTACGGCCTGCTCAACCTCAACTGATCCCCAAGGGAGGCGATACCCATGGCTATGAAACTCATCACCGCGGTCATCCAGCCGGACAAACTCGACGAAGTTCGCGAGGAACTGATCAAGGCCGAGATCTATCGCACCACCGTACTCCGCTGCACGGGTCGGGGCCGGGCCGAGACCACCGACATCTACCGCGGGGCCGCGGTCGCGCCGGACCTGATCCCGAAGGTGCGCCTCGAGATCGCCTGCAGCAGCGAGGACTGGGCCGACCGGGCGATCAAGGCGATCCTCAAGGCGGCGAAGCACAACGGCGGCGCGGTGGGCGACGGCAAGATTTTCATCACGCCCCTCGAACAGTGCATCCGCATCCGCACCGACGAAGAAGGGATCGAGGCGATTTGAACTCAGTCCCACCGCGGAGACCGGCGGGTCGGTAGGGTGGTACTGAGCGAATCCGCGAGCGAAGCCCACCACGTAGTTCAGCAGAGCGCTCAGGCCACGTCCGGTGATCCGAGCCGCGCCGGGACGCCCCGCCGCGTTCGGCTCGGGCCGCTTCGACTGCGGATCGTCGCGAGGACGATGGATTCGCTCGAGGTCCTTCTCCCCGCATCATTCATTCCGCAAGGCGGCGATCAGGTTGCCGCGGATGGCGACGCTGGCGGCGAGGCGGATGAAGATCACGCCGCTGATAAAAATGCCGATCACGGTCAGGGCGGTAGCGAGGTAGGGCGGCGAACCGCCGGGGGAGAGCAGGGCGGGGGCGACGGCGATGACGGCGGCGACCGCCCCGATGACCACGCCCGCCGCGAGCAAGCCCGCGTACTCCAACAGCAGAAGCCATCGCACGCGGCGGAGCCGGAAGCCCACCGCCCGCAAGAGGGCGAGTTCCGCACGGCGTTCGAGCGTGTTGCGGACGACCACGACGCCCACCCCGATGGTGCCGACCACGAGGGCCAGGGCCCCGAGGGCGAGGAAGATCGACAAATACGTGTTCTCCACCGACTGGAATCGGGCAAGGATGTCCGCAGTGGGCGTTACCTGCATCCCCTGATCACCGTATCGCCGGGTCAGCTCGGCGATGAAGGACCCGGCGCGATTCGGCGGTGCGTCGATGAGCAGCCCCCGGTAGCCGCTGACATCGGGGAAGTGTCGAACGAAATCGTCGTTCGAGATCAGCAGCTTGCCCTGGAAAATGGAACCGGCGACGACCCCGGCGATTTCGACGCGCACCGTGCGGCCGCGGCTGTCGACGTAGTTGATCCGGTCGCCCGGCTTCAGCCCGAGTCCCCACACGACCGTCGGCTCGTCGCCCACGGCGTGGATCACGTCGTCCTCGCTCGCTTCGGTTTCGAGCAGTGCCCAGCTCTGGCGGCTGACGCCCGCCGCGAAGCGGGTGAAGGTGAAGGCCCCGCGCTCGGCGAGCGCCTGCGGATTAACGCCGATGAGCGTCGGCGTCTGGGCCCGGTTGAGATTGAGGCAACTCGCGTCGTCGCCTTCACGCACACGCAGAGGGACGAGCTCGGCCTCGTCGATCTGCGGCACTTCGTGAATCGGCAGCGTGGTATCGGCGAAGAGCGTGAACCCGCCGGTCCCGGCAGCGCGGTGGGTCGGATCGGTCGGCGGGTGCTTGCGGTTGGCCCCCACGGCCACGGTGAGAAACACGCCGCAGGCGAGCAGGGCGATCACGGCGATCGCGCGCCCGGGACGCCGGGTCAATGACCGCCGGGCCACATCGTGGAGTCCGAAGGACTCGACGGAGGCGCGGCGCTGAAGTCCGCTGAGGAGGGTGCGACACGCGGCGACGCCCGCGATGAGCAGCAGCCCCCCCGCGGCGAAGAAGGCGCCGACGTTGCCCGCGACGTCCGCGATGGCGAGGCCGATCCAGACGAGAGCCGCAAGCAGGCATACGCCGGCCACGATCGGCGAAATCATCCGTCCGCGCAGGGGTCGCTCGTCGCCGCTCGCCGCCTGCCACGAAAGCAGTTCGCGCGGCGAGTAGCCCACCTGCCGCCTGAGCATCGCTCGCATGGTGATCAGGCCGACGGCGAACGCCGTCGCTCCGCCGAGCGTGATCGTGCTCGGGACGGCGTGGAAGTAGAGCGGTGCCGACGCGACCGCGTCCTGCCAGATGGTGTTGAGCGCGGCGAGGACGAGTCGGGCGTAGCCGAGCCCGGCCGCCGCCCCGACGATCGCCCCGATCAGCGCGATCATCGCCGCCTCCGCGGTGAGCAGGCGCTTGATCCGCCGCGCGGGCCAGCCCACCGCCTTGAGCAGGCCGATCTGTTCGCTGCGCTGATCGACGCCGAGGGCGAAGAGCAATCCCGTCAGCAGCACCGCGGCGACGATGAGGAAGAAGCTGAGCCCGAGAAACAGCGGACCGAAGTCGAGCGACTCCGTCGCCGCCGCGAGCGCCGGTTCGCGCACGTTGCGGAACCGCAGACCGAAGTCGCCGGGGGTGAGATCGACGCGCATCGCCGTCCGGAGCGCGGCGGCGTCGGTCGCGCTCGGCCAGCGTACCGCGGTCATTTCCCCCCAGCGGTTCGACCACATCGACCGGGCCGCCTTCAGCGTCACGTACGCCTTCGGCGTCCCGCGATACGCGTCCCAGTAGTCCTCGTCGATCTGGCGAATCCGCGACAGGTCGACGGGCACGCCGGGGTCCCAGTCGGCGCAGTCCTCGGTGCCGGTGAGCCCGGGGAATTCGGGCATGAGCGTGCGGTCGTTAAGCGGGTGGTCCATCGCGACGACGGCATGGATGGTGAACGACGTGGCGTGCTCGACGAGACGGCCGTCGCCGGCGAGCACGAAGTATCGCAGCTCCACGCGGTCGCCGGGCCCGGCGTCGAGATCGTCGGCGAGCCACTGGTTGATCACGATGCCGTCGTCCGGCAGGTCGGGCGGCAGGGCGGCGGCGAGGCCGGCCGGGGGCGAATCCGGCTCGAGCATGCCGATCCCGGCCACCGTCGAGTAGGGCGTGAGACGCTCGCCGCATTGCAGGGTGTTGACGAAGTAGGTGAACGCGCCGGCGGCGGATGGGGCGCTGCGTCGGGCCGCGTCGATCACTGAAGGGGGCAGGAAAAGCTCGTCGCTGGTCAACTCGACGCTGCCGGCGTCGAGGGCGGTGAGCGCCAGGCCGGCGTCGTCGAGTCGCCAGCAGTCGTCGACGGCCGCGTTCGCTTCCGCGGTGGTCACGTCTTCGTCCGCCGAGCCGGCGAGCATCAGATTCGCCCGGCCTGGCCGGTCGATCCGCTGCTGCAACCAGCCGAGGGGCACGAAGAGATTCGCGGGCGTCACGTGATTTGCCTGCAGGCCGAAGCGGCCGAACTGCTCCGGTCCGACCACGGCCGCGATCTCCAGCCGGGCCGCGACGGTCTGGTCTTTCGCCGAGAGCGGTGCGTCGCCGGAGATGGCGGTGAACCGGCGGAGGCGCAGCACGAGCTCGTCGCCGGGGGCGAGTCGCAGTGCATCGGCCAGGGCGGTGTTCACCACCGCGGCGCCATGGTCCCGCCCAAGCGCTGCAGCCCCCCCCAGTCGCCGGAATCGTTCGTCCACGCCGAGCACGTTCACATCGTTGCGCCTTGCTGTACCGTCCGGCCGCGACGCCACTCCGCGCAGTTGCAGGGCCGGCGCCACAATGGCGTTGATCTGTTCAGCGACCTCGGTGGCGAGCTCGGCCCGGAACAGCCGCGGGCCGGTCGGCATGGCGAGCTGCGTCTGGCCGAGGCGATCGAGGGCGGTGCGGCGCAAGCTGTACCGCACGCAGTCGCCGACCACCAGCGCGCCCACGAGCACCGCCGCGGCGGCGGTCGCCCCGGCCAGCACCGTGGCGTGCTGCCGCCGATAGAAGCTCAGCCCCCGCAGCGCCAGTCGCCAGTGAGTCATGCCTGGCCTTCGAGTTCGGTCATGCGTCCGTCACGGAGTTCGCAGCGCCGCTCGACGCCCGCCGCGATGTGCTCGGCATGGGTCACCAGGATAAGCGTCACCGCCATGTCCGCGTTGAGCTGCACCAGCAGGCCCAGCAACTGCTCCGACATCGACCGGTCGAGCGAGCCCGTCGGCTCGTCGGCGAGCAGGAGTTCCGGCTCGTTGATCAGTGCCCGGGCCACGGCCACTCGCTGACACTGGCCTACCGAGAGCTCGCCCGGCCGATGGTGCAGGCGGTCGCCGAGCCCGACGCGCTCCAGCAGTTGCCTGGCGCGGTCGGTCGGCGCCCGGCGTCGGCCGGCCAATGCCGGCACGAGCACATTCTCCACCGCGGTGCACTGCGGCAGCAGGTGGTGG
>CAYFQS010000183.1:0-7461 GCA_964345245.1 uncultured Planctomycetaceae bacterium
AAGAGCACACGGGCGATTCGGTCCGCGTGACCGCCAAGCTCTTGCGTGACCGGGGCAACCCGCTCGCGATGGCGTTTGCGCAGGTCTTCGGCGAGGGTGAGTCGGAGCTGCGCGCCTCGGCGACCGCGATCTACCGGCCCCGCGATATCGTGCTGGTCCTCGACCTCTCGGGCTCCATGAGCGACGACAGCGAGATCCGGCACATGAACCGCCTCGGGCGCGAGGCGATCGAGGCCAACCTGCGTCTCATGTGGCAAGAGCTCGGCGAGCCGAACTACGGCGAGCTTGTCTTCGACACCGTCGAGATCAACAGCGGCAACGACTGGTGGATCGAGCATGTCTTGGGCCTCGACGACGTTCCCTACCCCCACCCGCGCGGGAGCTGGGACGAGTACATCGACTACGTGCAGGGCAGCAATACCCTCGACCACCACGGCTACGAGGATCACTACGGCGGGCTCACGCTCCTGAACTACTGGATGGAGCAGCGCGCCGGGCACGACGAGACGCCCGGGCTTTGGATGACATCGCAGCAGCCGCTGACCGCCGTGAAGAACGCCGTGGACGTCTTCATCGACTTCCTGCTCGAGGAAGCCACCGAGGATCGCGTCGGGCTCTCCGTCTACACATCCGCGAGCGGCGACGCCCAACTCGAGCACGGGCTTACCCACGACTTCGAGGCCATCCGCCAGCTCTCCCGGCAGCGGCAAGCGGGGCACTACCACCGCATGACCAACATCGGCGCCGGCATCCGAGTCGGCGTGGAAGAACTCATCGCCAACGGACGCCCAGGCACGCTGAAGACAATCGTCGTGCTGACCGACGGGCGGGCGAATCGCCCGGGGTCGAACTCCCAGGCCAGTGCGTACGCGCTCGATCAGGCTCGGTACGCCGAGGACAACGGCATTCCGATCGCCGCGATCAGCCTCGGCACGGCGGCGCAAACGGACCTCATGCGAGAGATCGCGGACATCACGCGCGGCGTGCACTTCAACGTACCGGGCGGCGCCACGGTCGCCGACTATGAAGAGCCGCTGAAGGACGTCTTCCGCCACATCGCCGCGGAACGCCCGCTCCGGCTCGTCGATTGACCCGCACCGTCCGGCGACGCTTGCGATCGAGGGCGTCCTGCGGTTTCGCCGCTCCGGGGGCGTGCGCAGGGCGTGCTCGCAAACCACGACTTCAATGGCGACGGGGAAGACCCATCCGATCGGTCGGCTTGGGCGCGGGCGGTGCCGCACGGCGCGATGATCGACGCGGCAGCGGATTGTGAAGCCCGGCGGCACGCGCCCGCCGGATCGGAGCTGTTCGAACGCGCCCGGGAGGACTCGAACCTCCGACCTACGGTTTAGGAAACCGTTGCTCTATCCTGCTGAGCTACGAGCGCGAGCGGCGGCCGGGTCGACCGCGGTCAATACCCCCGGCAGGATTCGAACCTGCGACCTACTGCTTAGAAGGCAGTTGCTCTATCCATCTGAGCTACGGGGGCGCGGGTTGTCGGACCACCATGAAAGTATGACAGCCAGGGCGACACTTTCAAGCGCGACTTGGGAAATACCCGGCCGACGCGGTCAGATGTAGTCGCCGAAGAGTTCGCGGCTGGGACGGGAGATGACGACCGAGGAGACGAGCAGGCCCTTGTTCCGGACGTAGTCGGCGGCGGCGTCGACCGCGGCGCGGCAGGCGGCGACGTCGCCGGCCATCATCACAAACCCCTTGCCCCCCAGGGCCATGGCCATGTGCAGGCGGTAGAGCTGCACGTCGGCGGCCTTGGCCGCGATGTCCGCCGCCCCCAGCGCGCTGGCCGACGAGAAGGTCTCCACAATCCCGATGGACGGCTTGGCGTCGAGGTTGGTGAGTTGCACCGACTGGCCGAGGGCGCGAAACACGTCGCCGTGCACCTGCGGGATGGTCATGTGGTCGATGATGCCGTCCGGGGCGGCGTCGAGCCCGGCGGCGACCGACGCCTCGACCGCGGCGATGTTTCCGCCCACCACGATGATGTACTTGCCCGAGCAGATCGTCCGGGCCATGATCAGCCGCACGTCCGCGGCTTTGAGCATCGTGTCCTGCACGAGGTGCCCGATGCCCACCGAGGTCATTTCGATCATGCCGATTGCTTCAAGTTCCGCCATGGCTCAACTCTCGATCACAAGCCGCTGGTCGTTCAGCTCGGTGACCCGGCCGGCGATGCTCGCGTGGATCGGCGCGCCCAGCGCGCCTTCGGGGGGACGGGCGACGGCCTGCTCGGCCCGGACGGCGTCGCCGACGCTCACCGTCGGCTCGGCCGGGGCGCCGACGTGTTGCTTCAACGGCAGTACGACCCGCGACGTGCGCGGCAGCTCGTCGCGGAGCGGGCCTTCGTTGACGAAGTGGTGCAGGCCGAGCTTCAGCGTCAGTCGGCGGATCGGCACCCGGCGATCGTCCAGGTGAAGCTCCGCCCGGTTCGGGTCGGCCGCGACTTCCCACTTGCGACCCTCGGCCATCAGCCGGTGCTTGTTCGTGCCGCACACGTTCTTCGGGTCCAGGTCTTCCGGGCACGCGATCATCGTGCAGAGGTTGCACTCGCAGCAGAACAGCGTGCCGATGACGTTCGGTTCGCCCACTTCGTTGAAGCCGAGCGACTTCATTGCCGCGTGTGGCTCGATGGGGTGGCCGAGCAGATAACGCGGGCAGAAGAACGTGCAGAATACGCACTGGTCGCAGGCGCTGGCGCCGATGACCTTGATCGCGTCCCACGACTTGGTGTAGCGGTCGATCAGCGGATGCGAGCGGTCGAGCACGATCATCCCGCCGGTCGTCCTCGTGACCGGCTGGGCCAGATCGTCGCAGAACCGGCCCATCATCGCCCCGCCGACGAGGATCACCGGGTCCTCGGCGAACGAGCCGCCGGCGAGGTCGATCACCTCGGAGAAGCTGATGCCCACCGGCACGTGGGCCGTGATCGGCTGACGCACGGCCCCGGCGACGGTGAGGTACTTGGTCGTGACCGGCTTGGCCCGGGCGAGGTTCATCGCGGTCTCGACGTTGAGCACCACACAGCCCACGGCGAGGGGGATCTTGCCGGGAGGGATGATCCGCTTCGTGCAGTCGTAGACGAGGATGAACTCGTCGCCGGACGGATAGCTGTCGTGCAGGGTCTGGATGCTCATCGACTCAGTGAGCATCGGGCGGAGGAGGTCGACCACGTCGGTGTACTTGCCCTTGATGCCGATGATGGCCCGCTCGGCGCCGACGAGCCGGCGGGCCTGCTCGAAGCCGTCGATCACCTGCCGGCCGTGGTGGCGGAGCAGCTCTTTGTCTTTGTGCAGCAGGGGTTCGCACTCGGCAGCGTTGAGGAGGATTGTGTCCGCCTCGGTCTTGAGCTTCACGTGGGTCGGGAACCCCGCGCCGCCCGCGCCGACCACGCCCCAGTCCGCGATCTGCTCGAGCGTCGGCATTGTCCGCACCTGCGCCATGGCGTGCTCAGAAAAAGGTGTCAGGAATCTTTTCTGAAAAAAGGTTCCTGACACCTTTTCTTATGGTTCGTCCACCGCGGTGAATTGCCGGATCACCTGGGCCGGCTGGGTCACCGGCGAACGCACGAAGGCCTCCACCGCGTGATACTCCGGCAGGCCCAGGGCGTCGTACGTCGCCGCGGTTTCTTTGTTGCGCTCCTCGGCCCGCTGCCAGAATTCGCGTTCATCGTACGGCCCGGGGAACATCGCCTTGTCCTTCTGCGATTCGTGACGGAAGATCGCGAACCGCTTGGCCTTCATCTCGTCCGGCGAGAGGGGCACCGCCATGTCGATCTGTTCGGTGCTCCACTCCTGCCACGCCCCGCGATAGTACCACAACTCCGGCTCGCCCCGTCCGTCGGTCATGTACGTCTCGAGGGCCGCGAGGGCCGCTTCGAGACACTGGCGGTGCGTGCCGTGCGGGTCGGACATGTCGCCCGCGGCGAAGATCATTTCCGGGGCCACGTCGTCGAACAGCCGTCGGCAGATCTTCACGTCCGCGTCGCTCACCGGCAGCTTCTGGACCGTGCCCGAGTGATAGAAGGGCAGGTCGAGGAAGTGAATCTGCCGATCGACGAGCCCGCAGTCCTTCGACGCCGCCGCCGCCTCGCTTCGCCGGATCAGGTCCTTGATCTTTCGCACCTCGAGCGAGTCGATCTCGTTCGGCGCCTTTTCTCGCAGGAACTTGACCACCTTCTCCTCCACCTCGTGTGAGGCCTCGGGCGCGAGGGAGAAGATCCTGTTGAAGTCGTTGAGCAGTTCCGCGAGGCGGATCACGTCGTGGTCGAACACGGCGAGTGAACCGGAGACCATGTACGCCACGTGCACGTCGTGGCCGTGCTCGGCGAGGCGGGTCATGGTCCCCGCCATGCAGATCACGTCGTCGTCCGGGTGGGGCGAAAGAATGAGAATGCGTTTCTTCTGCCGCTTGCCGCCCGGCCAGCCGGTGATGGTGTTCATCATTCGCTTGAAGGTGGCGAGATTGACGTTGTAGGCCCCGCCCTTGATCCGGATCAGCTCGCCCAGGCCGTGCTCGGCGTAGTCCTCGTCGGTGAGCTTGAGAATCGCCTTGCCCGTCTGCTGCGAGAGCCAGAGCACCGCCCGGCGTTCAAGCAGTTCGTCCCAGTCGCAGTGCTCTTCGACCAGCCACGGGGTGGCGATGCGGGTCAGGTGCTCCGCGGCGGCGGTGGACACGTGCACCATCGCCCGCTGGTGGTTCTGCAGGAAGCTCGCCGCGACCTCGTTGGTCTGCGGGCCTTCCACCGCCCGCTTGATGATCGGGGCCTTGTGCTCGCCGAAAGCCATCAGGACGATCTCGCGGGCGTCGAGGATCGTCCCCACGCCCATGGTGATCGCGTAGTTCGGCACGTGCTGCTCGCCGAAGAAATCGCCGGTCGCGTCGGTGCGGGTGATGCGGTCGAGTTCGACCCGGCGGGTGCGGCTGTCGGCGTCGGAGCCGGGCTCGTTGAAGCCGATGTGCCCGCTGCGACCGATGCCGAGAATCTGGAAGTCGATCCCGCCCGCGGCTTCGATCTTCTGCTCGTAATCCCGGCAGTACGCTTCCACGCCATCCTCTTCCACCGTGCCCGATGGGATGTGGATGTTCTCCGCCGGGATGTTCACGTGGTCGAAGAGGTTTTCCTTCATCCACCGGTGATACGACTGCGGCGCGTCGTGCTGGATCGGCCAGTACTCGTCGAGGTTGAAGGTCTGGACGTTGGTGAAGTCGAGCCCTTCCTCGCGATGCATGCGGATCAGTTCACGGTAGACGTCGATGGGCGTGTGGCCCGTGGCGAGGCCGAGCACGGCGGTGCCGCCGGCCGCCGCCTTGTCGTGGATGATCTTCGCGATCCGCCGGGCCACGGCGATCGACGCCTTCTTGTCGGTCTCGTAGATGCGAACAGGGAGCTTCTCTCGTGCCATCGTCATACTCACCGGTGGAGGGGGCGGTTGGTCTCGGCTGTGGTCGTCGGCGCGGGTCCGCTTGAGCGGGGCGCTTGACCTTCTGGTCGGCGTGACCGGCACTCGCTGAAGCGAGGCCGGCCGGTCTCAGCCCTTGTTCCACGTGTCGGCGCCGTACACCGCGGCGTCGCCGAGGTCGTCGGCGATCCGCAAAAGCTGGTTGTACTTCGCGTTACGGTCGCTGCGGGCGGGGGCGCCGGTCTTGATCTGGCCGCAGTTCGTGGCCACCGCGAGGTCGGCGATCGTCGCGTCCTCGCTCTCGCCGCTGCGGTGGCTCAGCACCGCCGCGAAGCCGTTGCGCATCGCCAGGTTCACCGCCTCGAAGGTCTCGCTCATCGTGCCGATCTGGTTGACCTTCACCAGGATCGCGTTGCCGGCGCCGGTGTCGATCCCCTTCTGCAGGAACTTCGTGTTGGTCACGAACAGGTCGTCGCCGACGAGCTGCACCTTGTCGCCGAGCTGCTCGGTCAGCTTCTCCCAGCCCTTCCAGTCGTTCTCGGCCAGGCCGTCCTCGATCGAGCGGATCGGGTACTTCTCGCACCACTTCGTCCAGTAGTCGACCATCTCGTCGGACTTCCAGACCTTCTTCGGATCGGACTTGAAGAACTTGTAGCCCTTTTTGGTCTTGTCCCACATTTCGGAGGTCGCGGGGTCGAGGGCGACGAAAATCTGCTTGCCGAACTCGTAGCCCGCGGCATCGACCGCGTCGGCGATCACCTTCAGCGCGTCTTCGTTGTCCTTGAGGTCGGGGGCGAACCCGCCCTCGTCGCCCACCGCGGTGGAGAGCTTGCGCTTGCCGAGCACTTTTTTGAGGGTGTGGTAGATTTCGACGCCGGCCCGCAGGGCTTCCTCGAAGGTCTTGAAGCCCCATGGCTGGATCATGAATTCCTGGAAGTCGACGTTGTTGTCCGCGTGCTCGCCCCCGTTGAGGATGTTCATCATCGGCACGGGCAGGGTCTTGGCCCCGGTGCCGCCGAGGTAGCGGTACAGCGGCAGGCCCGAGCCCTCCGCCGCCGCGTGAGCCACGGCCATCGATACGCCCAGCATGGCGTTGGCGCCGAGTTTCGACTTGGTCGCCGTGCCGTCCAGTTCGATCATCGTGCGGTCGATCTCTTCCTGTTCGCGGGCGTCGATGTCGATCAGCTCGGGGGCGATCATGTCGTTGACGTTTTGGACGGCCTTGAGCACGGCCTTGCCCATCCATTTCTTCCCGCCGTCGCGCATTTCGAGGGCTTCGTTCTCGCCCGTGGAGGCGCCGGAGGGGACGATAGCCCGGCCCACCGCCCCGCCGCGCAGCCAGCATTCGACCTCGACGGTGGGGTTGCCGCGGCTGTCCAAGACCTGCCGCCCGTGGATCATCTCAATGTCAAAGCTCATCGCGTGTTCCTTGGTTCGGAGAGTGTTCGCGGTCCGTGGAGCCGGGCAGTTTACCAGTTGCCCCCGACAGGTCAAAACACGCCGCCGACGGGCTGAAGACATTGACTCCCGGTCCCCTCCGGTTAGGGTGCGGATGAGGTAGGCCGGATCGAGGCTGGTCAGGTAGTAGCGGCGTTGGGTCGCTGCTTGGCGGTGGCGAAGTCCAGGCGTCGGCCCTCGACGCAGACGATGCCGCGCAGCTCCGGCCAGTTCGGGTGCCGACGACGCAGCCAGCCCACTTCGGCGCTGGCCCAGAACTCACGTTCATCCAGTCGGCCATGGCCATTGTCCGGTTCCATGACATCATGGAGCCATTGCTCATCGCCCTGCTCGATCGCATCGTCGAAGAACAAGCGGATATCCTCGTGCAGCGTCTTCTGATTGGCCTTGACCGCCAGCAAATAGTCGGCCCCGGCGTCGCGGATCGCCTGGGCGGTATCCTTCTGGCAATGCATCGCATCCAGACTGACCGTCGCCCCTTCCACGTCCAGCAATTCCAGCAACGCCGGCACCGCGGGGATCTCGTTGGACTTCTCGTCTGCGGCGATCTGCCCAAGCATCAGGCCATTGGCGTGATCCCAGGCAT
>CAYFQS010000184.1:0-7436 GCA_964345245.1 uncultured Planctomycetaceae bacterium
ATCGGTGAACCCGCCCTCGCCCATGCTCCGCGGCCCGGCCATGAGCAGCAGCGCCCCGCCGCGGTCGACCCAGGCGGCGAGGTTGGCGATCTGCTCGTCGGTCAGCGCCGCCGCGGGCAGGTCGCCGATCATCACCGCCTTCAACCCACGGAGCTGGGCGGGGCTCAGGTTCGCCGCCTCCTGCCGCATCGCCGGGTCGTTGCCCTGGACGAGCAGTCGATCCGCGGCCTGCTGCACCACTGCGGTATAGCGCAGGTTCCGCTGGCTGTCGAGCACCTGCCGGACGAACTTCCGCTCACTGCGGAGGCGGTCGATGTAGAGCAGGCGATTCACCGGATCGACCACCTCGACGGTGAACTCGCGGCGGTTGTTGGTCGGGTCGGTGTCGTCGTCCTCGGCGGGGATGCGCACGGCGTAGCGGTGGGCCCCGACGGTGGTCGGCTTGACGGTGAACATCGCCTGGCGGCGGGGCTGCTGCGGGCTGACGGCCACGGCGGAGGCGCTGAGCGGAGCGTCGCCTTCGACCAGCTCGACGGTGACCTGCCGGGCGTCGTAGCCCTCGGCGGTCACGGAGGCGACGACCTGGGCGGTGCGGCCGACGATGATCCGCGGATCGGCGCTGACCGACTCGATGCCCAGGTCCTTCGGCGGTCGGGCGGGGTCATCGCGATCGGCGGGGGCGGCGCCGACGGCCACGGGGAACAGCGGCACGCCCAGCCGCCGGGCCGTCTCCCGCGGGTCGCCGGCCGCGGTCTGCCGACCGTCGGTGACCAGCAGCAGCCCGGCGAGGTCGTCGGTTTCATGCAGGCGGACGGCGTGTTCGATGGCGGTGGCGAGGTCGGTCCGCGGGCCCCGTGCTTCGACGGCGTCGATCGCGCCGGGAGCGGTGGGGCGGACCTGGTCGGTGAAGGTGTAGACGGCGAGCTTCGCCTGGTCGGTGACCTGGGCGAACACGCGATGCTCGCGGAGCAGCCGGCGAGCGTCGTCGAGGCGGTTGTCCGCCTCGTCGTCGGCGCCGGTCGCCGGGCCGGTCATGCTGCCCGAGGCGTCGAGCAGCACGGCGAAGGTGCGGCGGGTTTCGATCTTCCGCGGTTCGGGCAGGGCGGCGGGCTGGAGCAGCAAGTACAGCACGAGCAGAAAGGCGAGCCCGCGAAGGAGCATGATGGCGATGGCCTCGGCGGAGTTGAGCCGGAGGCGATGCCGCGCGAGGAAGTAGCTCGCGACGATCGCCCCGCCGGCCAGCAGGACCAGCAGGGTGGTGATCGTCGGGTTGAACGGCGGGTTCCAGATCATCGCATGCGGCCGACGTATTGCGTGGTGGGCGGTGCGGTGGTGGTGGGGCGTCGGGTGAAGAAGTTCGCGAGTACGGCTTCGAGGGCAAAGAGGACGAAGGCGGCGGCGAGCAGCCAGGGCCAGTACGCGACGCGGCGATCTTCCTGCTGCCGGGCGGCGGCGTACCAGTCGCCGAGCTTGCCCGGCGGGCGCTCGATCATCCGCACCGGGTGCTCGCCGAAGGCCTCGCGGATCGCGGCGGCGTCGGCCGGGGCGAGCACCGATTCGCCGGGATCGAGATTCACCGCGAAGGCCCCGCCCGCGGCGAAGCCGGGATCGGCCTCGACGCGGTAGATGCCGAGTTCGTCGGTCTCGGTGAATACGGCGGCGGCTTCGTCGCCGGCGTCGGTGCGGACGGCGGTGATCCGCCGCGTCGCGCCCCCGGGCGCGGTGACGACGATCGGGCTGCCGCTGAGCGTCGCCGGGCCGGTGAAACGGATCGGCCGACCGACCGCGATGCTGCGGGCGGTGAGGCGTTGTCGGGTCAGGTGGCCGACGAGCCGATCCACCAGCGGCAGGAACACCCGGCGGAAGGGCAGGTTCGACCAGTCGCTGTCGACGGGGCCGGTGAGCAGCACGACCCGCCCGCCGCCGCCGCCCGCCGCGCCGCCGTACTTGCCCTCCATGATCGCGGGCGAACCGTTGGAGAACGTCGCGATGACTTCGCCGCTCTCGCCGAGCGTGGTCGGATCGGCGCCGATGAAGGCGAAGTAGCGGGTCGCGGACAGGTCGATCGCGCCTTCGAACAGCGGATGGTCCTCGGCGACGACGTTGATCCCGTACGCCCGCTGACGTTCGGGCCTGCCGAGCGGGCGGGTGAGGGCGAGGGGCAGGAAGCGCCAGTCGCGGTTGTAGTGCTGGATGTCGACCTGGTCGCCGAGGGCGATGAAGACGTTGCCGCCGCTGCGGAGCAGGTTCTCGATCCGTACGAGGGCCGAGCCGTCGAGGCGGGGCACGTTGGCGAGGACGACCGCGGCGCCGGGTGGCAGGTCGGTGGTGGAAAGTTGCTCGGGCGTCAGACGGGTCACGTCGAGAGTTCCGCCGCGGGCGGCGAGCACGTCGAGGGCGGCGTCGAGGTAGTAGGTCTCGGAGAAACGGGGCACGTCGGACGGATCGCCGTCGACCACGAACAGCCGCCGGCCGCCGCCGATGGTGAGCGAGAAGAACGCGCGGTCGTCGGTGGGCAGGCGGTCTTCGTCGAGCTCGACGATTCCCGCGTGGAACCCGGGGGCGGGCATGGGGGCGGAGAGTTTGACCGACCCGCCGGTGGCGGGCAGAAGCCGGGGCGAGCCGACCTGCCGGCCGTCGATCCAGAGGCGGGCCTGGCCTCCGGTGATCCCGCCGCCGTGCACGGCGAGTTCGGTCTCGGCGATCAGCGTCGCCGCGCCACCGCCGCCGCGCACCTTCACCTGGCGCACGTAGCGGTTGATCGGGCGGTCGAGGCCGAGGTCCATCACCGTGACCGGCAGGGGGCGATCGACGGTGGCCAGGAAATCGCGGTCGAGCGCGTCGCGCCAACCGGCGAGCTGCATGTCGGTCAGCAGCAGCACCTGTCGCCAGGCGCGGCGGGGCTCGCGGACGGTCGGTTCGCCGTCGTCATCGGCCTCGGGCGGGGCCGCGGCTTCGGTGTCGAGCGCGTCGAGTCGCCCCAGCGCGAACGCCGCGTCGAGGCCGGCGGCGAGATCGGTCGGCCGCGTGGACAACTCCGCGCCGCGGATGAGCTGCCGCACCCGTTCGTGGTCCCGCGTGGGTCGGTCGGTGAGGCGTTCGGCCCGGTCGTTGACCAGCACGAGGGCGAGCTCGTCTTCCAGCGAGAAGTTCGCGATCTGCTGCAGGGCGAGCTGCTTCGCCCGGTCGAAGATGCTGCGATCCCCGCCCTCCGGGCGATAGCCCATCGAGTAGGAATGGTCGAGCACGATCACCAGCGTGGTGGGCAGTTCAGGCGGCTTGATCCACTGCTCGCGCTGCTGGTAGGGCATGGCCATGGCCATCGCGATGAGCGCGAGCATCAGGCACCTCGCCGCGAGCACCAGCAGGTGGCGGAGGCGCGAGCGGCTTTCGGCCTGTTGTCGGGCGACCCGCAGGAAGCGCAGCGTCGGCCAGTCGACCACTTCGCTCCGCGTGCGGTCGAGCAGGTGAATCACCACCGGCGCCGCGAGCCCGGCGAGCCCGATCAGCATGAGCGGCGCGGCGAAGGTCATCGTCGCCACCTCCCGCGTTCGGCATGGGGCCTCCCGCCGATTTCGCCATGACGCTCCGCGCTGGAATCCCCCGGCATTCGTCCGGTCCGGGGGGCCACGGTCGGACCCGGCGCGAAGCGAAAGACCGGCCGTGCCTCCCCGTCGCCGGGTAGGTCGAGCACGGTCGCCGCTTGACGTCGGTTCGCTTGCCGCAACAATCTCATCGCTGCCTCCGGGTGAGCAGGGCGGTGAGCAGCGACTCGTACGGCGTGGCGGTGCTCGCCAGCACGTAGTCGAACTGATGCTCGAAGCAGCTTTGTTTGTACCGTTCCAGCATTGCGTGGAGCTGCTCGATGTAGCGGTCGGCGATCTCGGCCGGGTCCGCCGTGATCCGCTCGCCCGTTTCCACGTCGCGGAACGTGGTCATCCGCTCCAGCGGCAGGTTCAATTCCCGCTCGTCGAGCACCTGGATCACGATCGCATCGTGCCCGCGCTGGCGGAAGTGGGCCAGGGCCCGCTCGATCCGCTCCGGCTCGTCGAGCAGGTCGCTGATGATCAGCAGCAGCCCGCGGCGGTTGATCATCCCGGCCACCGTCTGCAGCGCCTTGTCCGCGTCGGTCTGCTGCGACGGGCGGGTCTGGTCGATTCGTTCGAGCACGCGGCGCAGGTGCGACATCGACCGCATGGCCGGCAGATGCTCCACCACCCGCTCGTTGAACAGGATCAGCCCGACCGGGTCCTGCTGGCGCACGAGCACGTATGCGAGGCCCGCGGCAAGGTGGCAGGCATATTCGTACTTCGTCACCTCGCCTCGCCCCGGCTTCGTGGGAAAGTTCATCGACCCGGAACAGTCGAGGATGATGTGCCCGCGAAGGTTGGTGTTCTCCTCGTAGCGCTTGATGTAGTACCGCTCGGTCCGGGAAAAGACTTTCCAGTCAAGATGGCGGAGATCGTCGCCCTTGACGTATTCGCGGTGGTCAACGAACTCGGTGGAGAAGCCCTTGTACGGGCTGCGGTGCGAGCCGGTCATCGCGCCTTCGACCACCCGCCGGCTCATCAACGGCAGCCGCTGCAGCGCCCGCAGGAGCTTCGGTTCGAGGTAGCGGTCGATGGTGGAGCGGTCGATCTTCACGGCACGGTGCGGTCGCAAATCAGCCGGGCGCTGAGAGATTCCGGAGGGTCATCGGTCCATCATCATCACGAGCGGCATGTCCCGTCGGGCGGCGATGATGCAGGCCTCGCTCACCCGCCAGAGGGTGAGGCCGTCGCGGGTCTCGCCGAGGTCCCACGAGCGCGACGGGCCCCAGCCGCCGGTCGGTTCGCGGCGCTTGACGTACGCCTGCTGCCGGTCGACGTTGACGCTCGACAGGGCGAGGTCTTCGGGGGGTTTGCCGAGCCGGTCGAGATCGCGGCGGAGATCGCCCCGCTCGGTCCCGGTCGTGGCGCAGCGCAGCTCGTACACCTGTCGCGGCACGTCGGGCATGGTCGGCCGGGGGGTCGCTTCGTACGCATACGGCTCGCCGAAGGGATCGACCGGCGAAGTCCCCGGCAGGGCGTCGAGTGAATTCGGATACTCCACGTGCCGGCGGTAGTATTCGCGCAGCCGCTCGCCGATTCGGACCATCTCGACCCGCGCCCGCAGCGACTTGCCGGCGCGGATGAGCTGCTTGCGGAATGCGCTCGGCTGTTCGCCCGGCGACACGTCGAACTGCGGGATCGCCTCGGCGTAGCGTCGGGCCCGCAGGTGATCGACGCCGATCATGAGTCGGGCGAGCCGGGCGAAGTCGGTCTTCGGATGGGCGGCTGCGAACTGCCGCCATGTCGCCCCGGCGCGATCGGGCTGCGACGTCGCGGTCTTCCACGCACTGAGGAACTCGGCCTGCTCGCCCGGGGCGGGTGAGCTGAGCAGCAACAGTGCGAAGATGGCGACGGTCAGCCGGCCGTGCCGTCGCCCGAAGGCGCGCGGAGAACGCTCGGCCGACCCTGCGCTGCGCTTCGGGCTCGACCGCGGCAATCCGACGCCGTTCTTCCGTGGGCTCATGTTCACGCCATTCACATCGTCAGGGCGTACATCACGGTGTTGACGCCGAGTTCGAGGGCGGACTTCGGCTCATAGCCGACCGCGTAGGGCACGGGGTGCAGCCGCCAGCCGACGTTGAGGGCGAGGGGGCTGTAGACCACGGCCAGCCGGCCGTTCACCGCCGCGCCTTCCATCGCCGGGCGGCGCACATCCGCGGCCTGGCGGCGGTAGTGGGCGGCTTCGGTCACCTTCACCTCGTCGATCTTGTGGTGGATGCGGTAGATCGGGTGGTCCGGCGGCAGCTTCTCCATCGCCCCGCCGTCGAGCACCTTCGCGATCTCGCGGCGGAAGGCGAGGTCGAATTTCCGCCGGCCGCAGCAGGCGTCGGCGAAGAGGAACCCGCCGTTGGCCAGGTACCGCCGAATCGCCGCGACTTCCCCGGCGTCCCACGTGAAATCATCGTGCCCGGTCATGTACACGAAGGGGTGCTTCGTCAGTTCCTTAAAGTTCGCCCGCACCGGCTCGGTCGCGAAGCTCACCTTCAGAGACGTGATCGTGCCCGTCACGTCGAGCAGGTTCCGCAGGCCCACCGGATCGGGCGACCAGTCGCCTTCGTGCACAAGCTGGCCGACGCGGAACTTGTCCGCGGTGTGGTCGTCGGCGTCGGCGTAGGCCTTGGCCTCGGCGGCGGAGACGCTCAGGTCACGCGTCGCCGTGGCGTAGGCCATGAAATTCGCACCGAGCTTCAGCGCGTCTTCGCTTTCGATGTACGTGCATTCGGGGATCGTGTGCGTGTGCATGTCCCAGCCGCAGGACAGATCGTGCCGCGAGAAGACCACCGCCATGCGGCAGGCGATCTCCACGCCCTCGATCCGGCTCGGCCCGGGGCTCACGAGCTGTGAGTTCTGCTGCAGCGAGTGCGGGGTGAAGCGCACGAGCCCGGCGTTCTCGTAATAACAGTGGAAGATCGGGTGGTCCATCGCGACGGGCTTGAGCTTGCGGTCGGGGAGGATGGCGGCGATCTCCCGCCGGGCCGACTCGGCGAATGCCCGCCGGCCGCAGCAGGCGTCGAAGATGATCATCCCGCCGCGGAGAATGTAATCCCGCAGCCGGCGACGCTGACCCGCCGTAAAGGAGAAGGCGTTGTGGCCGGTGCGGTAGAGCCCGGGCATGTGGCCCGCCTCGAGGTCCACCTGCTCCAGCGTCTTCTCCTCGTAGGTGAAGTTCACCCCGAGGTTGGCCTTCATCCACACCAGCAGGTTGTTGACGTCGTTGAGGTCGGTGGCCCAGTCGGCCATGGAGCCGGTCTTGATCTTCACCGCGATCACCGGCGGCTTGGGCGGGTTCTTCTTCTCCGTGCGACGCAGCGGCTGCGCCGGCAGCGGCAGCGGCGGGAAGCCCTCGGGACCGTGGGCCTGGGCCGGCTTCGGCGGCGGTGGCGGCCCGCAGGGCCCGGCGTCTTCCGCCGCCCTTGCCGCGATCGGCCCGAGCAGCACCGTCCCCAGCGTCGACTGCACAAACCGCCGCCGCGACCAGGGCCGGAGGAAACGCCGAAACAGCCCGACATCAACCGGCTGCTTGTCCGCCACCCGCCCGCTGCAGCAGGCGACGTGACGGGAAGAAGATTGCTTCTCGTTTGCCATGACGGCTACTCCTGCTCAAAACGACGCTTGCTGAATCCGAAACCCGAATGAACGGCCAATTCCGCAATGCCCGAATGACGTGTCGCAGCCGATGCAGTCATCCGGGCATTTGAGCAGTCGGGCATTGATTCGGGGTTCGAGTTTCGGGTTTCGGGTTTCATCGTCTTCATTACTATCGCCTCGCGGCACACTCGGTTCGCCCCCCCCACGCGCATCAGAACACCGCTTCGTCCACACCGAATACCGCGTCGCAGTCCCAGC
>CAYFQS010000185.1:0-7405 GCA_964345245.1 uncultured Planctomycetaceae bacterium
TGTGCTCCGATTCGTAACGCTTGACGAACACGGTGAGTGCTTCGAGATAATCTTCCTGATCTTCATTGAGATCGTAACCGGCGAGCCGCCCGATCATCTCCACCGCGTTCTCGTAATCAGTCACGTCGTGCAGCGGCCGCGGCGGCAGCATCCGCACGAGTTCGGCGTAGGTCGCGGCGGGCGGTCCCTCAAACTTGCGGTGTTTCCGAGTCCTCGTCGTCATCCGTGTCGGTCCTTCGAACGCCCCTTGCTGTAGGCCGCATGTGTCAGGAAGTCGCGGAGAAACACAACGCCGGTGTTATAGTGAATCGCCACAATCAGTCGGTCGGCGTTGCCCTTGATTTTGAACACAGTCATCACCGCGCCACTTACCACTTTCACCGCATCCGCATGCGGGAAGGTCACCCGAACGTCCTCGATACTCCGCCATTGGGCGGCTTCCACATGAGCCAGCCACTCCACGAGAGCGAGCCGGGCGTCCCGGTCTTTCGTCCATAATTCACGGACCGTGGCCGGGTTGATCACACGCACGCAGAGATCATGGATTGATGCTGCGGGGCTGTCAGGGGCCTGAACACTTGCGGCGCAGAAGGCGAGACCGGCGACAAAATATCGCCGGTCTCGCCGGGTGTGGGGGGTGTCCGGGTGCGTCCTGTTGCAGGTCGCACGTGACGCCCCGGCGCCGGATCACGTGCGGGCCTGCGTAATTTCGGTCACGCGCTGAACGACGAACCGCAGCCGCACGTGCTCGATGCGTTCGGGTTCTTGAACACGAACCCGCGGCCCATGATCTCTTCCTTGAAGTCGACCTCGGTGCCGTTGAGATAGAGATAGCTCTTCGGGTCGCACACGAGCTTGATGCCGTGCTGCTCCCACTGCTCGTCGTTCTCGTTGGACTTCTCGGTCAGATCGAGCAGGTAGGAGAACCCGGAGCACCCGCCGCCCTTCACGCCAACGCGAAGGAACGTGTTCTCGGGGTTCATCTCGTTCTGGTCAATGATGTTTCTCACCTCACGTGCCGCGGTTTCGCTCAAATCTACGGACATTGCATACTCTCCTGGACTGCTCTACCGATGAAGACGATGCCACGATCGTTTCGGTTCACGCGTTGGCGCCTTCCGTCTCGGCGGACGATTCGTCGCCCCGCTTGGTCTGTAAATCGCTGATCGCGGCCCGGATCGCGTCTTCCGCCAGCACCGAACAGTGAATCTTCACCGGCGGCAGGGAAAGCTCCTGTACGATCTCGGTGTTCTTAATCTGCTGGGCCTCGTCAAGGGTGCGCCCCTTGAGCCATTCGGTGGCCAGAGAGGACGAGGCGATCGCCGAGCCGCAGCCGAAGGTCTTGAACTTCGCGTCTTCAATGACGCCGTCGTCGTTCACCTGAATCTGCAGCTTCATCACGTCGCCGCACTCGGGCGCGCCGACGATGCCGGTGCCCACGCTGGGCGAGCCCTTGTCGAAGGAACCCACGTTTCGGGGATTGTTGTAGTGGTCGATCACTTTTTCGGAATAGGCCATGACTGGCTCCTTTCCTGCCGGGCGCCGGGTTCAAACGCTGTCCCGGTCCTGTGCCCGTTGTTCATTGTACTCTAACAAACGTCCAACAGTTCGATTCACTTACGCTTCGCCGGGTATCTCAGTGATGCGCCCACTCGACCTTGCTCAGGTCGACGCCTTCGAGATGCATCTCGTAAAGGGGGCTCATCTCGCGCAGCTTGTTCACGGCCTGGACCACGTGGCCGACGGTGTAGTCGATCTCCTCTTCGGTGGTCCATCGCCCGAGGCCGAAGCGGATGGAGCTGTGGGCGAGTTCATCGCCCACGCCGATGTTTTTCAGCACGTAGCTCGGTTCGAGGGAGGCGCTGGTGCAGGCCGACCCACTGCTGACCGCGATGTCGGGGAAGCTCATCAGCAGCGATTCGCCCTCGACCCAGCCGAAGCTGATGTTCGCGGTATGGGGCAGGCGCTTGTCGGCGGCGCCGTTGATCTGCACGCCGTCGAGCTGCTCGCCCAGCGAGCGCTCGAGTTTGTCGCGAAGGCCGGCGAGACGGATGGCCTCGTCGCTCATCTCGTTCTCGCAGAGTTCGCAGGCCGCGCCGAACCCGACCACGCCGGGCACGTTGATCGTGCCGGAGCGCATGCCGCGCTCGTGTCCGCCGCCGTCGAGGATCGGCTCGAGCCGCACACGCGGCCGGCGACGACGCACGTACAGCGCCCCCACGCCCTTCGGGCCGTAGATCTTGTGACCCGACCAGCTCATCAGGTCGATACCCGCCTCGTTCACGTCGGTCGGCATCTTGCCCACCCACTGCGTGGCGTCGGTGTGGAAAAGGATGTCCCTTTCCTTGCAGATCGCGCCGATCTCGGGCGCCTCGTTGAGCGTGCCGATCTCGTTGTTGGCCCACATGATGGTCACGAGGATCGTGTCCTCGCGCATCGCGTCGCGGACCATGTCGGCAGTGATCACGCCGTCCTCGCCCGGCTCGAGGAAGGTCACGTCGAAACCCTCCATCTCCAGCCGCTTGCACGGGTCAAGCGTCGCCTTGTGCTCAATGGCATCGGTGATGATGTGCTTGCCCTTCTCGGCATACATGCGGGCGGCGCCCTTGATCGCGAGGTTGTTCGACTCGGTCGCACCGCTCGTCCAGATGATCTCCTTGGAGCTGGCGCCGATGAGCGACGCCGACTGCTCGCGGGCCTTGTCCACGGCATCCTCGGCTTCCCAGCCGAAGCAGTGGTTGCGGCTCGCGGCGTTACCGAACTTGTCGGTCAGGTACGGCATCATCGCATCGAGCACCCGCGGGTCGAGGGGGGTGGTCGCATTATGGTCGAGATAAATCGGTAGATTCAAACTCATGGTTTACACTCCTGTTCGAGGCGTGCTGTGGTTGCGTTCACGTTCATTACTCAGGCGATGCCGATGCGGGCCAGGGGGAGAGCGATTTCCTCTTTGAGCAGATCGCCGAGGGAAACACTCTGGAAGAACTCGGCGAGTCGCTGCTGGAGCCGATGGATCGGCCCGCTGACCGGACACCGCGATTCCAGGCCGCACTTCTGGCCGTTGCCGTTGTCGCCGGCGCTTTCGCAGCAGCACGGCACGAGGGCGATGGGGCCTTCAATGGCCTCGATCACGTCCGACAGCGGAATCTCATCCGGGTCGGCCGCGAGCAGGTATCCCCCGCGGGCGCCGCGGGTCGAGGCCACGACGCCGGCCCGCTGCAGGTCCTTCATCACGTTCATCAGCAGCGGAGCGGGCAGATCGTACTCGTCGGCGATCTGCCTGGCGCTGAGGGCTCGGCCGTCCAATCCATGCGCCTCGGCCAATCGGGCGAGGGCGACGAAAGCGTAGTCGGTTTTCCGCGTCAGGCCGAGCATTGCACTTCACCTCTGTGCCTGGCTAGTTGCCACTGGGTCTCAACATCGGAGTATTAATAGCACTGATTTAGTACGCATTCAAGGGGGGAGCGCGAAAATTTCCAAAAAAATCGGTGCCCGTCCGCGTCAGGGGGAGAAGGGGCGTAAACGAGGAGTTTGCAAATGCTTGCGAGCACGGTTGTCAGCGGAATCGCGAGATGAAATCAACGCTCATTCCGAAATTGACGATATTTCGATCCACTTTGGGTTCAACGGGTATTCACACTGCCGCCATCGCCCGACACGGCGCTGCCCTGCTCGCAACTCCGCTCGCCGCGGAACAGGCGACGGTCAGTTCCCCGGCCGGCCGACGATGTTGACCTGTTCGAACCCCACCTCGCGGACGAGGTCGACGAGGCGCACGAACGCCGGGCCGCGGTCGACGTTGCCTTCTTCCGAAATCGCGACGAACACCTGCGGCGGGTTCGGCTGCAGCGCCAGCCCGCGCAGCGTGCTTTTCAGCTCGTCGCGCGGCGTCGGCCTGCGGTTCAGAAACACCTCGCCGTCGGCATCCAACGTGATCGCGGCGATCTCGGCCCGCTCCGCCGCCTCGGCGCTGCCCAGCGATGGCAGCCGCACCGGGAGAACCTCCGCCTCCACCGTCAGCACCAGGGCGTAAATGAAGAAGATCAACAGCAGAAAGATCACGTCGAGCAGCGGCGTCAGCTCAATGCGCGGTTCGAGCGAGCTTCTTCGGAAGTTCAAGGCCATGGGCTCATTGTTCCGCCCTGCCGTCACGGCGGCAAGGCCACGCACCATTCCATGCGGTCGGTTGAATCCGGACCTGCGCTGACGCTGTGGTCCGGCTTGCCCACCCTGCTTTCACTGGCGTCCTTGGCCCTGCTCCGCGCCCTGGCGGTGCATTCACGGGTTCAAGACGCTTCGCCGGCGAGCACCCTTCGCAGCATGGGTGCCATCTTATGGCGGATCACCTGGTCCCAGCCCATTTTCTTCACCAGCTTCTGCCCGGACTGGATCAACGCCTTGCGACCGTCGTCGTCGAGGGGCAGACGGGCCATCAGCTCCTCGGCCACGCCCTCGGCCACGGGCTGCTCGATCCGGTCGCGCTCGGCCTCGCCCATCGCCTTCAACTCGTCGATGCTCATCGGCCGATCAAGCTGCGTGTAGTCGGCCACGAGCACGTTCTCGACCGACTCGCCGTCGGCGACGTAATCCACGAAGCCGCGGCAGCCGCAGACATTGGTGATCACGCAGATCGCCCCGGCCCCGAGCGGTTCCAGCGGGCTGATGCCGAACGGCTCGTACGTCGCCTGCCCGAACTCGACGTCCGCCGCCCGGCGGAGGTCGGCGATGTCCATGCCCTTCGGCAGCCGCCGACCGATCCGCTCCGGCGACCAGCCGAACTGATTCACCAGCACCACCTGGATGCGCTGGTGGTCGGCGTTGAAGGCCTCGACCATCGCGTTGATCTCGACCTCCGGGCCCACGAGATCGGGGTAGCCGTGGCGGTGATGCCGCGGCCAGCCGTAATCGCTCTCCATCGACCGCACGTCCTGCGGCCGACGTACCCCCCCGCCGGTCGTGAGGATGAACAACACGCCCGTGAGGTCGCGCCGCTCAAAGTGCCCCTCCAGGGCGTGGCAGACCTTCATATCCCGCCACAGGCCCTTGCTGATCACCGGCCGGGTCACGTGGGTCATCAGCACGTCGGGGCGGTGATCGATCAGCTTCTCCGCGTACTCGGCGAGCATCCCGCGACTCTTGCGTTTCCCGGCGATCGTCACCTTCCCCGCCGGCACCCCGTTGTAGACCATGTCGATCTCGTGATGGTCGAACCGGCTGGAGAGGAAGTGCATTTCGTCCGCGGCGTAATCGCCCACCGCGATGATGCCGTCGCACATGTGGGCCCGGCTGATCAGCGAATGACGGAAGTAGTCGGACAGGTCGCCGAACACGTCCTCGACGTACCGCCCCTGCTCGCGGGCCTGGCGGAGGACGTTGTAGAACATCGTATCGTGCCCGGGATGCCCTTCGACCAGCCACCGCGCCGTGCCGCATTCATGGGCGTGGAAGATCGTGCGGAACTGCCGCTGGCCGTCGAGCGTCGCCTTGAACGCCGTGGGCAGGCCCATGAATTCGTGGCTCAGAATGATGCACGGCGTCTCGTCGTCCCCGACCAGGGCGGACAGGGCGTAGAAGGCCGGCTCGGCGAGGCGAACGTACTCCTCGTAGTCCCACAAATCCTCGTACCGTGACGAGTCGATCCCGAAAGTCTCCCACATCCGCAGCTTGAACAGCGACAGACGGTCGGGATTCGTCTTGAACACATCGATGAGCAGGACGTCGGCCTCGCCGGTCCGGTCGTCGCCGGGCACCTCGAAGGTCCGCTTGCCGTAGACCATCGCGACGTTGAACGCCCACTCGATCGGCCGCAGCCGCACGCCGATGCCGAGTTCGTCCACCTCGTCGACCGAGCTGTAAAGCACCGTGCCCTCCTCGCCGAGGCGCTTGGAGGGATCGACGGTCACGTGCGTCTGGCACGGGCCCACGAGAATCGACCGCCCCACGTGCTCCTGGTAGACCGGCGAGGTGATCATCCCTTCAAGCACCGTCCCGATCCCGCCGAGCTTCTCGACCGCCTCGTGCGTAACGTGGGCGATGGTGAGTTTCTTCATCCGTGAATCCCTGTAATGGCGTTCAGTGTTACCCGGATATACA
Organism: uncultured Planctomycetaceae bacterium; assembly: GCA_964345245.1. Lineage (GTDB taxonomy): Bacteria > Planctomycetota > Phycisphaerae > Phycisphaerales > Zrk34 > CAYFQS01. The sequence goes on from CAYFQS010000185.1 coordinate 6,094, forward strand.
TCGGCGGGCGCGGACCGGCCAGTTAACCCGGAGGCAAGCTGGAGGAGTCGACGTCGTCGTCGGCCTGGCGGTGGCCGCCGCCGGACGCCGGGGCCGACATCGACCGGCTCGGCGACCGGCCGCCTTCCCGCTCGCCCCGAGGCATGGCGATAATGCCCGTCCGGGCGAGCTCCGTGATCCCGAAGGGCTCGAGCAGTTCGATAAACGCCTCGAGCTTGCTCTCGGTGCCCGACATCTCGATCATCAGGTCCCCCGGAGCCACGTCGACCACCCGGCCCCGGAACAGGCCGGTCAACTCGATGATCTCCGTGCGCTGCTGCTTCGAGGCGGTCACGCGGATCAGGGCGAGATCGCGCTCGACGAAGTCCGCCTCGGAGTAATCAACGACCTTGACCACTTCAACAAGCTTGGCGAGCTGCTTGCGCACCTGGTCGAGGGTCTGCATGTCGCCGGTGACCACGATGGTCATGCGGCTGAAGTCGCGGTTCTCGGTGCGGCCGACCACGAGCGAGTCGATGTTGAACCCGCGGGCGGCGAACATGCCCGCCACGTGGGCGAGCACGCCCGGCTCGTTGGCGACGAGGGCCGCGATCACGTGTCGATACAATGGCGTGTCCTGGTCAGGCATATCAGCTCCGTTCTCACAGGTCGCCGGCATTCTACCCCATCCAACGCGTGCGTGGTGAACATCACACATGAATCGGCCGCGACCGTCCGGCGCGCGCCGAACGGCCAATGTCGCCCCGGGCCCCCCAGCGACACCGACCGTTTTCGCGTAAACCGTTGACCGCCGGAGGCCTGGCCGAACGTGTCGGCCATGTCGCCCCATGTCACCCCCGACATTCGCCACAGCCCGTCGAGTTGGCGGTTTCCAGCGCATTCCATATACGAACGCCGCGCCACCGCGGCGCGCACCACCGCGCCGGTCACGTCTCCAACCACCGCCGCCCAGCCGGCTTGTGAAATCCGGAAATTCCGCGCGGCCTCGGCCCGCCGCGCGCGCCCGCCGGCCGCACCCACGCTTGCCCGACATTCCACACGCCCTCGCAAAATGTCAGCCCCGCGCACCAAACCGACGTCCGCTGACACCGCCGCACTCGCTGGCGCGGCCCGGCTCACCGGGCCGCACCCATAACGCCGCTTCCCGCGTATCTCGCCCGATCGCGTGTAACTTCCCGCCCTGCCGACCCGACCTCACGCCACTTCGCCGGCCCCCCGTACCGGTCACAATAAATCATCCTGACACCTTTTTCGGGGTGTCACGTGCCGCGGAACCGGGTAAAGTTCCGGGCACATGGCCGAACCCGAACAC
>CAYFQS010000186.1:0-7332 GCA_964345245.1 uncultured Planctomycetaceae bacterium
CGTTGGCCGCGTTGGCTTCCAGCACGCCGAAGGTCAACCCGTCGATGAGCGGGATCATCGCGGTGAAGGCGAGGGTGAACAGCCCGTAAGTGACGAGGGCGGCGGAAAACGTCCCGGCCGCCATCAGCATCAGCAGCGTGACCACGCTGGCGACATACGCCAGGCCCATGAGCAGGCGATTGGACAGCCAGCGGTCGGCGAGAAACGTGAACGCCAGGGGCGCGACGATCACGGCCACGCCGAACTCCGCCGCCACCCAGCCGATCTGCGAATCGCTCAGTCCGAGATCACGCAGGTACAGCGGCAGGTACGGCAGCAGCGCCCCCAGCACCGCGTACACCCAGACGTAATGCACCTTGATCCACCGCAGCGGCATGGCGACATCATAGCGGCCAGCCCGGCCATGGCCGGGATCCATACTCGAACGCGGCGTATCCGCCGTTGCCCAACCGCCGAATCCCCGCCGACGGTTGCGCTACGCTCCGGCCATGACGGGGCTTGTCTTCGTCTCTTCCGCCTCGCATCACTCCAGCCACTGGCGCTTTTTCATCTTCTCCGGCAGATACGATTCGGTGATGAAGCTGAAATCCTTGTTCGACAGGGCTTCGAGTTCGAGCTTCACGCCGAGCTTGAGCATGTGCTTGATCTCCCGCTGCCATTCCTTCTTCTGGAACCACGGGTAGCTCATGATCTCCTTGGCGCGGCGGGTGTCCTGGTCGTTGAGCTTGATGTTCACCGCGGCGGGGATGTCGAAGCGCTCGGCGTCGTAGCTGCTCATGCCGATGAACCGGGCGTCGGGGATCGCCATGCGCTGACTTTCGAAGGCGAGATTGATCGAGCCCTGCTTGAGTACGCTGTAGATGTAGTAGCCCCAGGGATCATTGTCGACCAGGACGTAGACCGGCAGCTTCAGCTCGTTGTGCATGCGGTAGATCAGCCGGCGCACGCCGCGCGGCGGCTGGCCCCCGCCGTGCACGATCACCGCCTTGTGTTTCTCCCAGAAGCGGTCCTCGCTGAACCGCCGCCACACCGCTCCCTTCTCGATGAGCAGGATGTACTTCGCCTTCTGTTTCTTGAACTGGATGATGTGGTCTTCCACGATGCTCGGCACCGCCCAGCCGCCGCTGCCCATTCGCGACAGGTCGATCGTGTCGCCGTTGTCGACGATGGTCATGGGGCCGACCATCGCGCCTTTCGGCTCGGCGAACAAGCCGAGTTCCTCCCGCAGCGAGCCGAGCGTCACCTCGAGGTCCTCGATGATCGGGTCGGACTCGCTCTGCTCGTCGAAGGTGTTCTCCCGCGTGCCGTCGATGGTGTGCTTGCAGTTGTAGAACAGGTCACGAATGGAGGTCGTCTTGGTCTGCTTGATCAGCTTGCTGCAGCCGGAGGCGACGAGCATGGTCTGCATGAACTTCTTCGCCTGCCCGAGGTTGAAGAAGTTCCGCTGCTGCTTGTTGTCGCCCATGCGGATGATGCGGCTCTTGTCGTCGAACCAGACGTTGGACAACGAACGGGTCGGGATGCCGATGTGCGGATCCTTCTCCCGTTCGACCTGCCCGGCCACGTGACCGGCAAGCGCGACGAGCCGGTCGCTCGTGTTCAGGTCCTTGGTGCGCAGCACCCGCGGCTTGCCGCCGTCGTCGCCGCCGGCCGAACCCGACGACTTCTTCCGGCTGGTTTGCTTGCTCGTCGATTTCTTCCGGCTCGACTTCGTCGTCTTCTTCTTGCTCGTGGACGTCGACTTCGTCGAGCGTGAAGCCGTCTTCTTGCCGGTCGTCTTCTTCTTGGCCATGGTGAATCACGTTATCTGCCGCGGGGGGCGGGTCAGTTACCGAACAAAGTGTCTTCGACGTCATCGTCGGCCGACTTGTGCCGACGGGAGGCGTTGCGGCTGATCGACCGGGCGCGGTCCTCATCGTCGGCGATCTCGGCCTTCGCCTCGGATTCCACGATCACCGTCGCCTCATCGCGATCGAGCGAGCCGGTGCCGTTGCCGTTGTCCTTCTTCTTCGTCGCGCCGGCGATCGGGTTGCCATCGTCGTCAAAGACGGTGTCCGCCTCCTCGGTGATCTTCCGGGCCACGGCCTCGAAGCGGTCGCGCAGGTCGGCCGGGTCGTACTTCGGATCGATCGCGTGCATCGCCTGCACGACCTCGCCGATGTACCGCCCGAACACGCCCCGCCGCTCACCCTCGCGACGAATCCGCTGCCGGCGACGCAGATAGGTGTTGAGCTTCCGCCCGCATTCGCTGATCGCAAGGCGGATTTCCTTGCGGATCTCGTCGTAATCGGCGATGGCTTCCTTCGATTCGCTCGTGAAGGGCACCCAGACGCTCGCCATGTGGATCAGGACGATCATCGGGGCCTGCGGCAGTGCGCCGCGGCCCTGCTGGAGGGCGTAGTTCCGCCACTTCGTCTCCGCCACCGCCTTAAAGGCGCAGCACGCCGACTGCTGGTACAGCAGCGGCACGCGATTGGCGAAACGGATCACCCGGGCGAGCTCTTCGTTCGGCAGGTCCCCGCCGAAGGCAAGCCCCACCTCGATCTGGAACGGATTGCCGCGGTACACCGCCGGCGGACGGGTCGTCGCGGTGTAGAACTCCGCCTTCACGCCCTTGAGCAGACCGGCGAGAATCTGCTTCACCCCGATCGGAGCGAGGCAATCGGTCGGCGGGGCCATGAACTTCGTGTTCTGCATCGCCTCGTAGAGCGCCTCCGCATCGCGATGCTTCAGCGTCGAGACCCACGTGCGGTTGGTCACCGTCCCGTCCCCGCCGAGCAGCTTGCCCGCCACCATGCAGATTTCGTTCGCCTTGGACAGCGACACGCGGGAAAACTCGCTCTGCAGGAACCCGCCGAGCTGCGTGCTCTCGGTCACCTTGAGCATCTTCATCAACGTGCCGACCTCGACGCCGTCCGGGTGCGGCTTGATCTCCTTCGTGTCCGGCGGCAGTTCGTGCACGGTGCGGGGGAAGACAATGGTGCCGCCGGCCGTGGTCGTGGTCCCCGTCGCCTCGGCCGCGATCCGCTTGGCCTCGGCGAGATCGTCGATCAGCGTGGGCACGTCGTCATCGCCGTCGCCATTGTCGCCCGCGTCCTTCGGCGGCTGGCAGGCGGTTGGCGGCTGGTAAATGAGCCGGGCGTGCGGGTTCGCAATCGCCGTCTGCTCCAGGTACTCGTCCACCGACTGCCGCCCGCGGTTGTACCGGCCTTCGAGTTCCAGGACGACCTCCGTGCCGGTGTCGGACGGGAAGTCGTGTCGCTCGACCTCGTCGGAGATGTCCGCCTTGTTCTTCTGCGTATCGATCGCCAGCGTGATGCAGTGGCTGGGCTTGCTCTTGTTCGGCTTGGTGTGAATGACCATCGGCTTGCCCGTGGTCATCAGCGCGTACATGCCGGCCGCGGCGATGCCGATCCCCTGCTGGCCGCGGGACATCTTCAGGCGATGGAATTTCGAGCCGTACAGCAGCTTGCCGAAAATATTCGCCACCTGGCTCTTCACGATCCCCGGCCCGTTATCGCGGATGGTCACGCGGAACCGGGTCTCGGCGAGCTGCTCGATCCCGATGAACAGGGCCGGGAGCCCCCCCGCCTCTTCGCACGCATCGAGGGCGTTGTCCACGGCTTCCTTGACCGTGGTCAGCAAGGCCTTCCGCGGGTTATCGAAACCGAGCAGATGTCGGTTCTTGGCGAAGAACTCGGAGACGGAGATGTCCCGTTGGCCCTTCGCCAGCGCGATCGCGTCCCGTTGAATGGTTTTGGATTTCTTCGATTTCGATGCTGTCCGACTCACTGATCGCCTTCCCTGGCCGGCCTCTCGCCGTCCTTCCACAAGATGTCACTTTGCCGGGGCGGCGTTCACCCACCGTGGTCATGCCGGCCCGATAATCATAGGGCTTTGAGCATATCCGCCGACCATCCAATACGCAATCGCGGCCACCGGAACACGCTTCCCCGGCGTGCTCGGCGCTCCACCGCGCCTCGCCGGTGAGCCGGAGCCCGCCAATTCATCGAGATCGCACAAATCGGCCGATTATCTATAATTCCTTGGAGTCGTCCGATTCGTTCGGCCGGCCGCGCCTTCGCCGCACCACGGAGCCCAAGCCCTTGTTTGATCGGCTGATACAGCTCTGGTCCCGGATTCAGGGGTACAACACCTTCGAGATCATCGTCGAGCTCGCGGTGATCTGGGTGGTGGTGTACGTGATCTTCCGGTTCCTGCGCGGCACCCGCGGCGCCCGCGTGCTCAAAGGCGTGACCCTGGTGCTGGTCATCGCGGCGATCATCGTGCTCATTGCCGCCCGCGATGAGGCGTCGTTCCAGCGATTGCGGTTCCTCGGCGGGCGGTTTCTCGCGTTCCTCTCTCTCGCCCTGATCATCGTGTTTCAACCCGAGCTTCGCCGGGCGCTGGTGCGAATCGGTGAAGCCCGGTTCTTTCGCGGGCCGGTGCTCGATGTCGACCCCGTGGTCGACGCGATCGTGCAGGCGGCGACATTCCTGTCCGGCAAGAAGATCGGCGCGCTGATCGCCATTGAAAGGGAAGTGGGCCTCGCCGGCATCACGGACGCGGGCACGCGGCTGAACGCCGAGGTCACCGCGGAATTGCTGCAGACGATCTTCTGGCCCGGGTCGGCCCTGCACGACATGGGCGTGGTGATCCACCGCGACAAGATCGTCGCCGCGGGCGTGCAGTTCCCCCTTGCCGAGGGCGACGAGATCAGCCAGGAACTCGGCTCGCGTCACCGGGCGGCGGTCGGCCTGAGCCAGGAAGCCGACTGCCTCGTCGTCGTGGTGAGCGAAGAGACGGGGGCGATCAGTCTGGCCGAGCGAGGCCAGCTCGTACGCAAGCTCGCCCCGGAAGGCCTGCGGGCGATGCTCCGTCGGGGCCTGACTCAGCAGATCGAGGCCGAGGTCGCCGCCGCCCGCGAGGCCGGGGCCGAACTCGAACCGCCCGAGGAAGGTAAGGTCTGACGCCATGGCTCTCCTGCGACAATTCCAGACCTACATGATCGTCACGCTGATCACCGCGTTGATCTGGCTCTTCGCCGAGGGCCAGGACGTGCAGCGCTACGACCGCGAGCAGCTCACCGTCCAACTCGCCGTCCCGGCCGGCTGGGTGGTCGCCCCGTCCCAGATCACGCTGCGCGGCGTGCAGTTCCAGGGGGCCACGGCGAAGATCAGCGAGCTGAAACAGACCCTCAGCGCGGGGCTCAGCATTCGCCTCGATGCCGACGGAACGCTCCTGCAACCGGGCCAGATGGAAATTGACGTGGTCGAACGCCTCCGCGCCAGCGTGGCCCTCGCGACAGGCGTCAACGTCCTCGATGCCCAGCCGGAGCAGGTGAACGTGCTGGTGGACCGGATGGAGACCCGCGAGGCGAACGTGATCTTTCAGGCCGGCGACATCCAACTGATCGACGCCCCGGAGATGGAGCCACCGCGGGTTTCAATCAGCGCCCCGCAACTGGCCCTCAACCGGGCCGGGCCGGACGGACAGGGCATCACGGTTCGGGCCGAGCCGGTCACGCCGCTTCGCGATCTCGAACCGGAGGTGGAGCAGACGGTGCGGGCCCGGGTGGTTCCGCCGGACGCGCTGGTCGGCGAGCCGCTGGTCAAGATCAACCCGCAGGAGGTCCGCGTCACCCTTGCGATGGCGAAGCGTCAGGAGTCGATCACGCTGGCCAACGTGCCGGTCTGGGTGGTCGCCCCGCCATCGGAGCTCAGCCGGTACTCGGTGCAACTCGAAGACGAGAGCCGGTTCATCCGCGACGTGACCGTGACCGGACCGATCCTCGACATCCAGAAGATCGCCAACGAGCAGACGCGGGTGGTGGCGATGCTCACGCTCAACGCCGAGGCCCTCGACAGCTTCGCGGGAAAGGAGACGGTGGTGGCCCCGGTGAGCTTCAACCTGCCGCCACAGTTCAAGGTCGAGGCCCCGAGCAACACGGCGCGCTTCACCGTGAGCCGACGCGGGGGTTAAGATACGTCGTTCGTGAACGAACGATCCCACGACGAGGCCCGCGGCGAGTTCGCGGCCGGATGTCGTTCGCCAGAGCCAGCACAGGAATCATCATGACCACTGAGACGCAACTGGACGTAAGCAGCTATTGCCAGACGTTGGCCGATCATGCCCTCAGCGCCGGCCGCGGGCTGGCCGTGCTGCCCGGCGAGAAGCGAAACGCCGTGCTCCGCGGTATCGGCGACCTGCTGGAAGCGCGCGTGGCGGAGATCGTCAAAGCCAACGACGACGACCTCGCCCGCAGCGACGAGCTCGGCCTGACCCAGGCGATGAAGGACCGCCTCCGCCTCGACGAAACCCGCATCAGGAAGATGGCCCACTCGGTTCGCCAGATTGCCGAGCAGATCGATCCCGTCGGACAGATGATCGAGGGTTACGTGCGCCCCAACGGTCTGCGGCTCGAAAAAGTGCGGGTGCCGCTGGGCGTGGTCATGGTGATCTACGAAAGCCGGCCGAACGTGACCTCCGACGCCGCCGCCCTCGCGATCAAGAGCGGCAATGCGATCATCCTCCGCGGCGGCAAGGAAGCGATCTATTCCAACCTCGCGATCGGCCAGGTCATCCGCGAAGCCGTCGAAACCCAGGGCGTCGATCCCAACATCGTACAGGTCGTCGAGACGCCGGACCGGGCCGTCGTCGGCGCCCTGCTCAAGATGGAAGGCAGGATCGACGTGGTGATCCCACGCGGCGGCGAGGGACTGATCCGGGCCGTGGTCGAGCAATCGCGCATCCCGGTGGTCAAGCATTACACGGGCAACTGCCACGTCTACGTCGACGAACATGCGACGGACCTGCCCGCCGGCGTGGCGCGGGACATCGTGGTCAACGCCAAGACGCAGCGGCCGGGCGTGTGCAACGCCGCGGAGACGTTTCTGTTCCACCAGGCGGCCGGCGACCTCGCGGTGGAGTGCTGCCGGGCCCTCACCGAGGCGGGGGTCGAGTTGCGCGCCTGTCCGCGAACGCTCGACCTGCTCAAGGGCAAGGTGGACGAGGCGAAGCTCAAGCCCGCCGCCGATGAAGACTGGACCACCGAGTACCTTGACCTGATCTGCGCGGTGAAGATCGTCGAGTCGCTCGAAGGCGCGGTCCACCACATCAACCGATACGGCTCACGGCACACGGATGCGATCCTTACCGCCGCCGCGTGGGCGGCGGACACCTTCGTCGCCCGCGTCGATTCCGCCGACGTGATGGTCAACTGCTCCACCCGATTCAGCGACGGCGGGGAATACGGCCTCGGAGCCGAGATCGGCATCAGCACCGACAAGCTGCATGCTCGCGGGCCGATGGGCGCAGCGGACCTGACGACAT